>NZ_JBVHLU010000084.1:0-48055 GCF_055558835.1 Embleya sp. NPDC025285 | reverse complement strand
GAACTGCTGTGTATATCTTGGCGGCACGTGCTTTCTCTTTCCGGTTACCTGCAACCCTACGCGGGTCGCTGTCCGGAAGATCAAGGGCACCTCACTACCTCGCGCCTCGACACCGGCCTCAGTGCCCACGCCGCCGGCACTACCGTCGACGCCGCCCTCCGCCGCACGGCCTGCATCGCGGGTCCAACGCCCGGCCCGCATTCAGCGAGCAGGCATGGGTCACCGGTTTTCGAGGTGCTCCCGTAGCGTTGGACCAACCAAAGCGGCGCTGTACTTGGCGTAGAGCGCGAGCGCCTCCTGTGATTCCGGGTCCGACTGCAGTTTGTCGAACTCTGCGAACAAGCCTTCGTAACCGCCTGGCGTCATCAAATTGATGACCCTCACGGCCCCTTGGTCCTTGACCAGGTTGTCGAAGGTGTGGGGGAGGCCGGGGGGAGCGCTGGCGAAGTCGCCGGGGTGCAGTTCGTGGACTTCGTCTCCCAGCTGAACCGTCAGTACTCCGGCGAGCACGAAGAAGGTGTCCTCTTGCTGCTCATGGACATGAAGCTGCGGACCGGTGTGATATTCGAGGTCCATGATCATGAAGTCGTAGCGGCCTCCCGTCTGACCGCCGCCGGCCTTGAACAAGGCAGGACCGGTCTCGTAGGACTGCCCTTGGCCCTTCCTTACGACTAGCCCCTTCACAGCGTCCTCCCGGGTCTTCGAAACGTCGATGGTAAAAGGCGCCAAGCCGCGACGACCTGGTCCTAGCGATCGTCTGCCGGCCTCTGGTGAGCCACACCGGGGCCGAGACGACTCTTGACATTCTCACTGAGCTTCTGCTCCCATCCTCACGATAGCCAAACAAACTATGTATGACAAATGATGAAGTCGGAAGGGTGGCGTCGTGACCATCGACCCCGCAGAGAGACACCAGCTCGAAGAAGTGCTGCATGTCGATGCCACTGGCATCACGCCCGTAGCGGACGGTAATCGCGACGGTACCGCGCTGCAGATGTTCTGGATCTGGTCGGGCGCGAACCTGGCGCCCATCAGCTGGATCGTCGGCACGATCGGCATGACCCTCGGACTGAGCCTTCTGGAGACGATCCTGGTGACCGTCATCGGGCAGGCGGTGGGCGCCGCGATATTCGGACTGTCCGCGCTCATGGGGCATCGGACAGGTGTGTGCCAGATGGTGCTGGCGCGGGTCGCGTTCGGACGACGTGGAGCCTATTTGCCCGCAGCCCTGCAAACGATCGTCGTTACGGGCTGGATAGGCGTCAACACCTACGTCGTCGTCGATCTCGTGCTCGGGATTCTGCGTGAGCTGGGCGTGAACCCTGGAACGGGGAGCACGTACCTGTTGGCCGGAGCGATCATGATCGGTCAGATACTGATCGCGGTGTGGGGGTTCTACGCCATTCGCACGATCGAGAAGTACGCGGTCCCTCTGGTCGCTGCCGTAATGGTCGTGATGACCGTCCTGGTGCTGGCCCGGATCGACGAGGTCTCCTGGACCCAGTCCTCCCTGACCGGAGCGGACAAGTTCACCGCGATGACCCAACTGCTTACCGCCGTGGGCGTGGGATGGGCGATGGGGTGGATGACGTGGGCCTCCGACTACAGCCGGTTCACGAGCCTCGACGTCTCGCCTCGACGCCTGTACGCGTCGTCGGTACTCGGCATATTCGCCCCTCTCGCCTGGCTGTCGGTTCTCGGCGCCCTCGCCGGTGCGACTTCGGACGCCACGGACCCGGTGGGCATCGTCACCACGCTGTTCGGTGCCGCGACCATACCGGTACTCTGCGTGATCCTGCACGGTCCTGTGGCCGCAAACGTCGTGAACATCTACACGGCCTCCTTGGGCCTGCTGGCTCTCGACATCAAGATCAAGCGCGCGGCGGCCAGCGTGCTCGCCGGAATCGTCGGCTTCATTCCATTGGTGATGTTCCTCGAGTCCAGCAGCTTCTCCAGCAGCTTCGGCAACTTCATGTCCTCGCTGGTGGTCTGGATGAGCCCGTGGGCGGGTGTCACGCTGGTGGACTGGTTCGTCATCCACAGGCAGCAGGTCGATGTCGCATCTCTCTACGCCCCTCCGACGACGTCTCGGTATGGGGATGTGAACGTCCGAGCACTCGGTGCCTTCGCGCTCGGGTTGGCCGCGGCCTGGTCCTGCCAATACGGCCCCATCGCCGCGTTTCAAGGTCCCATCGCCAGGCTGACCGGACAGGTGGACTTGTCCTGGGCGGTAGGGCTGAGTGTCAGCGCTTCGGTCTACTACTGCCTGGTGCGCCGGCGAACGATCCATCTCGAAGAGGGCGCAGCGGAGAGCTCGACGGATTCCCGCCCCCTCGGCAGTTGAGACCGCCCGCGTCCCCTACTCGGGCGTACGCACCGACAGCACTCGGAAGGTATGCTTGGAGTTACGTATGACCTACGCTTGCCGCGTGGATCCAAACGGGGGTCGAGCATGCAGCCATTCGACAGCACTCTGCTGGTAGAACAGGTCCGAGGCGCCATTCTCAAGGCCATCCTCAACAAAGAGCTGGTCGACAAGCTCCCGAGCGAAGGCACGCTCGCCACCACGCTCAACGTGAGCCGAACCACGATTCGTGGTGCGTTGGCCGGTCTCGAACGCGAAGGAATCATCACGCGACGCCGGGCCATCGGCACCACGATCAACCAGCATGTCCGGCCTTCGTCGCTCGCCCTGCAGCGGCTCGTGGGCTTCACGGACATGCTGAAGGAAAAGGGCTACGAGGTGCATGTCGATGCGGACCGATCGCGGGTGGAGCAACCACCCTCCGACCTTCTTGCCGCGTTTGGCGACGATGTCCCGGCAGATGAGCCCGCGTTCCTGACCGACACGCGGTTCTACGCTGACGGAAATCTGGCGATCTTCATCCGCGACAGTGTGCCGTGGTCGAAGCTCACCGACCAGTCACGGTTGCCGGAGATGGCTCCTGCCACCCACTTCGACTTCACCCGCCCCTATCTGGTCAGTCCCATCGATCACGCGGTCGTGGAAGTTCGAGCGGGTGTCAGCCCTGCCAACAGCACGTACCTGGAGACGCGCGACGGCCAAGCGTTCACGCGCCTGCTCGAGCGGCATTACACGCGGGAAGGTGCGATCGCGGCGGTATCCCTCATTGACGTCAACAACGACTTCGTCGTCTTCGAGATCATTCGCCGCATGTGATGTGGTGCACCGCGCGAGACTCGTGAAAGCGACGTGCCCTCCCGTCTCCGGCCTCGCGGTCGCACATGCCGGCAATCGCTGCCGTACTCGGCAACCTCCTCGTCACGGGGCCGTCGCCCGGCCGGGTGGCCGCGGCCCGACATCGCTTAACCTGCGCCGCCGCGCGGCGCCGAGTGTCACAGCGTCGCCGTCGTCACCGACGAGCCGCGCAGGATGTACACAACGCAATCATGCGCCGAGTCGACGCCGAACGGGTATCGGCTCGGATCGCCTTTCGCCCGGCCCCGGGCGATGGCGGCGCAGCCGCTCCGCGCCGGTGGAGTGTCCGAGCGCAGCCACGGGGAGGACGATCCGGTCGTCCGCGCATCGGGGCAGCGACGGGCCCGTCGGGACGGCCCGCGGGTATTCCTCGTCGATCCGGCCGCTGCTCAATGCGTCGTAGAAGGCGCCGTGGCCCGCAGGTGGTGTTGCGGTGTGGGCGAGCCTGAGGTGGACCGGATTCGTCGCGGCACCGTCGAGTCGGTTCGACCGACGCGTCGGTCCGAGTGGCCGGTCGGCGACGCAAGTCCTCTACTGAGGCGCTGAGACGGGACGACATGTTCGGGGACTCGACGTCGGCGTGATCCAGCGAAGACGCTCGTCACCGCCGCTATTTCTGTCTCCCGCGTTACCCGATGATTCGAAGCTTTCGGCGCCGCTGTCCGGCGAACACGGAAACCCCGGCAAGAGGCGATCCTGCCGGGGTCGAGATCATGTTCGGGTTTTCGGCGCGGAGTCGACCGGGGTCGACCGCTCGACGCCGGAGCTTCCTGTTCACTGGGCTGGGGGACCCGCGCGATCATGGTGAAAGACCCCGTCGGATGCTCAGGCTTCGATTCCGTCGCAACGTCGATTCGCGCTCACGGGGTCGGCTGCAACGATATTCGGCGCTCGTGTGTGCCAGTCGGTGTGCTTTTGGTAGGTGTCAGCCACGGCGAGAAGGGTGCCATCGCTCCAGTGCGGACCCGCGAGCTGAAGACCTACCGGGATGCCTTGGGAGTCGAAACCGCACGGGATGGTCAGGGCAGGCAGTCCTACGGCGTTGAACGGCGAGACGTGGAATGGAGAGCCGAGGGGGTCGAGGAGGCGGCCACTGGGGTGGACCCTGGGCGGGGTTTGCGCCCGAGTGGGCAACGCGAGGACATCGATGGCGGAGAACGCCTCTTTCAGCTCACTCGCCAACCGAGTAGTCGCCTCACGGGCGGCGGCATAATCGGCCATCCGCAAGAGGAGACCCGCTTCCAGACGTTCACGTACCTGCGGGGTCAGGTCGGCCGCTCTGTCGACGAGCATAGGCGCGTACTCCACGGAGGCTTCGCAGGTCAAGATCACGCTGACCGCAGCCGCTGCCGCCTCCCAGCTCGGAAGTTCGACCTCGATCAGTTCCATGCCCAGGTCGCCGAGGAGGGTGAACGCGTCTTCCAGGACGCCGGCAACATCGGCGTCGCAGTGCTCCCACGGCGTGCCGCGGAGGATCCCGACCCTCAGGTTCCGCACCGGCTGCTTCAAAGCCGCGGTGTAGCTCGGCGGTACTCCTCCGCTGCGGGCCGTCGGCCCGACCGCAGGCGGGGGATCCGCGATGACGTCGAGAAGCAGGGCACAGTCGCGCGCGGATCGCGCCATCGGCCCGACGTGGTCCAGCGAGCGCGCCAGCGGCCACACCCCGGCCAGGGGAACACTGCCGTACGTCGGCTTGAGCCCGACGACTCCGCACCAGGCCGCGGGGTTTCGGATCGATCCGGTGGTGTCGGTCCCGAGGGCTCCGGGCACCAGGTGGGCTGCCAACGCGGCACCCGATCCCACGCTTGACCCGCCTGCGTATCGCCCGCGATCCCACGGATTCTTGGTGGAGCCGAAGGGATAAGTTTCCAGGGGCCCGTAGGCCAATTCCGGCAGATTGGTCTTCCCGAAAATGATGGCTCCGGCGGCCCGAAGCCGCTCCACGACGACTGCGTCCTCGGCGGGTCGATTCGTGGCCAAGACTTTGGAGCCCGCAGTCGTGACCTCCCCCCGAACGGCGATATTGTCCTTTACCGCGATCGGTACCCCGTGCAGGGGACCGCGTCTGGTTCCGCTACGCAGTTCCTCGTCTGCTGCCCTGGCTTGGGACAGGATCGCGGCCGGAGCCAGGGAGATGAAGGCGTTGAGCTGCGGATCCAGTCGGCGCGCCCGATGGAGCAGCGTCCGGCAGAGCTCCTCGGACGAAAGCAGGCCGTCGGCGAGCATCGATCCGAGTGCGGCGATTCCTGTGTCTTCGAGATGATTTCGGGCCGCGCCGTCGAGTCCTTCAGTCATCAGCGATCGTGTTCCTCGGGATTCCGGCCTGGTCGATCCGCACCTCGACGGTGTACCCGGGGCGCGAACCCACTTGCGGCGCCTTACGCGCACCGGCACCTCGGCGGGAGCCCCCGTCGTCATAGCGACTGTACGCCGAGACGTGGCTCCAGGTCAGTTGCCGAAGAATGCGGCGCCCGGGTCGGCCGATGACGACGGCAAGGGGTTGTGGCCTCGGCGATTCGTTCGTGGCTCGCGATGCGGGCGTGCGCAGGAACATCACGGGGTGGTCCCGAACGTCGTTGCTCGCCTCGAGGCGGTGTTCCTCGTGATGGAACCCGACGCGAGAGATCCGAGCAAAGTTCGGCACCGGAAGTGTCTTGGATGCAGCGCGCCTCACACCTGCGCTCCATCCTCGATGGCAGCGATGGCGTTGATCTCGATGAGCATCTCGGGATCGACCAATTTCGATACCTCTACAAGGGTGGAGGCCGGCGGGGGGTCCGCGAAGAACTGGCGGCGAATCCGGTGGATCGCAGCGAAGTGCTCGGTGTTCCTGACGAATACGGTGACGCTGACGATGTCGGTCATCGAGCCTCCGGCGGCCGCCATGGCCGCTTGCAGGTTCTCGCAGACCTTTTGCGTCTGTGCCTCGATGTCACCCTTGCCGATAACGGTTCCGTCGAGGTCACGTGCGGTCATCCCGGAGAGAAAAACCAACCGCCCGCGTACATCGACGGAAATTCCTTGCGAAAAATGCCCGCTGGGCCTGCTGAGCTGGGCGGAGCTCACTTTCTGCTTTGCCATGACGAATCTCCACTTCAAAGGGAGGGGATTTTGAGTCGACAGTTTTCAGGGACCTGCTGCGCCGGGACGGTCACAGCAGTATCTGGTGCGATGTGGTGCGCGCGTCCATCTCGTACTCGCAGTCCTCGACCGGCGGACGAGCCGGGTGCCAGGTGATCGATCCGGTTCCGTAGTCGAGGAGTTCTTCGCGAATCAGCGGACCGATGTCGTGGACGGTGTAGGCCCCGGTGTGCAGCACGTCCGACCAGCCGAGGCCCAGGACCCGCAACCGGAGTTCCTGCTCGGCCCGTACGAACCTGAGCTTTTCCCGCATGGCGTCGAGGCCCGTCTCGCCACGGCGGACGATGCTGTCGCGGTACTCGCCGGGGCCTTGGGCGCATTCGGCGTTGCCGGCCAGCACGAAGGTCGGGGAAGCCGTGTCGGACGGGATGGTGTACGAGAAGGCATGCAGCGAGGCAACCGGGGGTGGATTGTGCTGTGGGCAGACGTTGGTCCGTGCGACGGGGTTGACGCCGTCGCTGTACAGTCCCCAGCGTTCGAGGGTCTGCACGTAGAGGCGGTTGAATTCGATGAAGCCCTTTTCGGTGAACGGGGCGGGCGAGCGCAATTCGCAAGCGCTGAATGCGGTGGTGGGTCGCCCGATCGAGGCCAGATGGGCCTCGACCGCGGCGAAACCGTCCGCCAGTGGCAATGGATTCACGAACTGCGCCCGCACCATGGTGTGGCCCGATTCCGCACGGACACCGCTCGAGAATTGAAAGACTCCGTCCACCTGGATGAATCGGTAACCGCCGGCGGCGAACTCGACTGCCTTCATCATTTTCTCCTCACTATGTGATCGTGCTCGGTATCCAAGTCGGTCGACTCGGCAGTTCCACGCATGGAACCTTGCGGGTGCGGAATTCTCGGAAGTCGCCCCTCGGATCATTGCGCACCTACCGGATCGCTTCGCGTAGGTTCGAGGGCATTGGCGATTTCCGGGGCTCGAGTCGCATCGCGGAACTCCCGGCGGATCATCCGGAAGCAGCCCCCGAGTGGCCCCGCTCTTCTCCTGCGCGGCGGCGAGGAGGCGCGTATGTAGGATACTAGGCATTTGTATTACAAAGTTCAATAGGTGGCTCGGAGATCTTTTGCGTCGTACACCAGCCGACACGGCGTGCGGGCGGCCGTCGTAGATCAAGGCCCGCAGGTCGCCACGAACCCTGTCCGGGAACGACGTCACATGCGCCCCCGGGGCTCGGAGCGCGAGGAACATCCCAACGTGGCCGGGGCTCTCGGCCTCCGGATCCGGCATGGCTTTCATACCTGTAGAACAGTTGACCTGGGGTGGTGTCACCCGCTCGGGGCACCGTGCTCCGACCCGATCGCTAACGTGCCTCGTCAGGGCGCCGAAACCGTGGCGGAGACATGGTCCCCGCCGTACTCGAACGCAGCGCGGTGAGCCTTGCCCCGATCTCTGCGCCGATCGCGCAGGCGAGCGCTTCGGGGGTGTCGTCGGCGTATTCGGGCACGATGTGGTGAACCGTGCCGTCCCGCAGCAGGTCGATGGCGCCGACCCGCTGCGCTTGGGCCATCTCAGCCGCGTGGTCGAGGTCGCCGTGCACGATCGCACTGGCGCCCTCGGGCGGAAGCGGTGACAGCCATGCGTTTTCCACCGCGATCACGAAATGGGCGGGCAGAAGGGCCAGTGCTCCGCCGCCGCAGCCCTGCCCGAGTAGTACCGACACCGTTGGAACGCGCATCGTGGACATGCGCCCGATGCATCGGGCGATCTCGCCGGACAGGGCGCCCTGTTCGGCCTCGGGCGACAGTTCGGCGCCGGGGGTGTCGATGAACGAGACAAGAGGGAGACCGAGTTCGTCGGCCAGTCGCATCCCGCGCCGGGCCTCGCGCAGTGCGGTAGGACCCAAGGGGGCGAGGCCCGATTGGGCGACGCGGTCCTGGCCGATCACGACGCAGGGCTGTCCGTCGATACGGGCGAGCGCGAGGGTGATGGCGCTGTCATGCTCGCATCCTTCGGTGGCTCGCAAGCGGACCAGGGTATCGCTGCCATAGCGCAAGACCTCGTGTACGCCGGGACGATGTGGGCCGCGCGTGATCCGGATCGACTCCCACGTCGACCGCGTTCGGCGGACTCCGCCGGTCCGGCGGTCTCGGGTCGCCGGCGTCGGTGGGTCGAGGAGCAACCCCAGTACACGGTCCACGAATTGCGGCAGTTCCTCGGGTGGGACGACGGCATCGACGATGCCGCGGTCGGCGAGGGCTTCGGTGGTCTGGATGCCGGGTGGGAAGGGTTTGCCTTCCAACAACTCGTAGACCTTGGGCCCGAGGAATCCGATCAGGGCCCCTGGCTCGGCCATGGTGAAGTGCGCAAGAGAGCCCCATGACGCGAACACGCCGCCTGTCGTGGGATGGCGGAGGTAGGCCAGGTACGGGAGTCCGGCCGCGCGGTGCTCCATGAGCGCGCGGCTGATGTCGACCATGTGGACGAACGCGGGCGTGCCCTCCTGCATTCGGGTACCGCCCGAGGCCGTGGCCGCGATGATCGGAATGCCCTCGGCAGTGGCCCGGCGAACGGCCGACACGATGCGCAAGGCCGCGCCGCGTCCGATCGATCCTGCCAGGAAGCGGAATTCGTTCACCACCACCGCCGTGGGCCGACCGCCAACGAATCCGCGACCGGTGACCACCGACTCGTCCGTCCCCGAGCGTTCCGCTGCGGACTCCAATTGCCGGCGATACGCAGAATCCGGGCCGAAGTGATCCACCGGCTCGTCCCACGACTCGAACGAACCCTGATCCAAGAGGAGATCGAGCAGATCCCCGGCCGTCATACGATCGCTCACGCGGATCCCCCCAACCATGCGCGGATCTCGTCGCCGTGCTCATCGAGCACGGGTGGCGAATCGTGGGTGGTCCCGGTCGTCTCGCCGCCGTCGATGTCGAAGAACCGCAGCGGCGGACCCGGCAGGGTCAATCTGCCGAGGGTGGCGTGTTGGACATCGATCAGCAGCCCTTGGCTCGCGGTCTGCTCCCATGTGTAGACCTCGTCGAGCGTTCGGACCCGGCCTGCGGGAATGCCGACCTCGGCCAGTCTCGCCAACAGCTCGGCGGCCTTCCTGTCCGCGAACACCTCCTCCACGAGGGCGACGACTCGCTCCCGGTCCCGCGCGCGCTCAGCGTTCGTCGCGACACCGGATTCGTTCGGAGCGAGGCCGAAAGCATGGCAGAAGTCGTGCCACAGGCCCTCGCTGCCGACCGCGATCTGCACGGTCCCGTCGGCGCATCGAAATAGTCCGTAGGGCGAGATCGAGGGATGATGGTTGCCCTGCGCGCGTCCCACCTCGCCGGCCACGGTCCAGCGTGTGCCCTGGAAGCCGTGGACCCCGACGGTCGCGGCGAGCAGGGATGTGCGCACGAGGGTGCCGATCCCGGTTCGTCGACGGTCATGGAGCGCCGCCAACACGCCGTAGGCGCCGTACATGCCGGCGAGGATGTCACTGATCGGTGTGCCGACCCTCTGGGGGTCCTGCGGGCCGGATCCGGTGATCGACATCAGCCCCGCCTCGCCTTGGGCGATTTGGTCGTAGCCGGCTCGACCGCCTTCGGGTCCATCGTGCCCGAAGCCGGTGATCGACAGTGCGATCAGGCGGGGATTGCGGTCGTGCAGGGACGCTATGCCCAGGCCGAGCCGTTCGAGCACGCCGGTGCGGAAGTTCTCGACGAGGACGTCCGCGCGGTCGACCAGGGCCAGGAAGGTCTCCCGGTCCTCCTCGTCGCGAAGGTCCAGGGCGATCGACTCCTTGTTGCGATTGGCGGACAGGAAGTAGGTGGATTCGCGCCGTTGCTCGTCGGCGGGTCCGGCGTCCGTATCCGTGCCCGCGTGGCCGTCCGCGGAGGGCCACCGAAAGGGAGGACCCCAGCCGCGGGTGTCGTCACCACGCCCGGGTGCCTCCACCTTGATGATGCGAGCGCCCAGGTCGCCGAGCATCATCGTGGCGTGCGGACCTGCGAGCGCGCGTGACAGGTCGAGAACCAGGAGATCGTCGAGTGGGCCACTGCGATGCATCATCGCGTCACACCGTCCCGGACGGGCCGGTCGGGTGTCGGCGCGCCTCGCTGCCGACGATCCGGTTGCGTATGCGGCCCAGCTTCTCGACTTCGACCTCCACGATGTCGCCCGGCCGCAGCAGCCACACAGGCGTTCGTGCGTAGCCGACTCCCGAGGGGGTGCCGGTCGCGAGAAGGTCTCCGGGGCGCAGCGTCGTCGTCCTGGAGATGTGAGCGAGCGTGTCTCCGACGGTGAAGATCATTTGGTCGGTGCTGCCGTCCTGGACGACTTCGCCGTTTACCCGGGTCCGCACCCGCAAGCCGTCGCGCAGGTCCCCGACGTCGGCGGCCGGCACCAGGGGGCCGAGGGGGCCCGAGGCGTCGGCGTTCTTGCCCAGGGTCCATTGGGATGTGAGTTTTTGGGCGCGCCGGGCGGTGATGTCGTTGAACGTGGAATAGCCGACGACGGCCGCCAGCGCAGCGTCCGGCGTGCTGTCCGTGAGCGTCGATCCGATCCAGGCCACGACCTCGCCCTCCCAGTCGAGACCGTCTTCTCCCGTGGGCACCGGCACATCCTTGCCCGACACCGAGAGAGTGTCCGGCCACCGGCCGAAGAGAGTGGGGTGTCGCGGCGATTCGGCGTCGCGGTAGGACCCCTCCTCGACGTGTTCTCGATAGTTGAGGCCGACGCAGAAAACCCGGGCACCGGGAAGTACCGGGGGGACCAGTTCCAGATCGGTCGACGCCACCGCGTCGTCGGGGGTCGGGCTCGCCAGATACCTCCCGGGCGCCCGCCAGAATTCTTCGAGGCTTGCGAGGACGGTGACCGTGGCGCCGTCCTCGCCGAGTCGGCCGACGTCGACCGCGCCGTTCGGGTGCCGGACTCCGACGATGCTCATGCGATTGATCTCCTCACCGATGGTGCGCCAGGACGCTGACGCGAAGGGCGCGCGGGCTGTGTGGATGTCGCAGTCGCAGACCTTAACATCATACGTAGGACAAAGCACCAGCTCTTTTCGAGTCGACAGTGTTCGCCGTCACTGCCGAACGGCGAGGTCGAGACCTCGAGGCCGGGGCCCTCGAGCCGCAAGAGCAAGCAAGCTCGAATCCCGGGTGATCGGGGTCATGCGGCCGGTTCGGGGTTCTGTCCGCGCGTTCGACGACCGCGGCGTCTCAGCCGGGACCCGATCGCATCACGCGAACACTTGACGAGAGGATCCGCCGCAGCAGAGGATGTTTAAGTCCTACAAAGTATGTAGGGCTGATGCGGATTCTCATGGACGGCAGTGAGGCGCGGCGTGAAGCGACCTCTCGCCGATCGACCGAGCGCTCGGCACGTCGGCTCGTCGCCGGTCTCAGACTCGTCGAGACGGCTGCGGATGACGGTCTGGCCGGTGCCCCACGGCAGCGTCACGCTCGTCGACCACTTTGTGATCCGGCGTCGGATCACGGACGTTTCCGTGTTGTAGGTCAGGCCTCGGGCGGGCCGGTCAGGTCAGTTCGGCCTTACCAACGCCTTCCGCCACCTCCTGGAACCGCTCTCCCGGCGGTGACAGCCACCTCCCAAACACGGGCGGGCAGGTACGGCGGCCGACCTGTGGTCATGCGGTTACGGCCGCCCGGATCCATTGATCATGTGTACGAACAGAGAGCTGGAGTCTCCATGTTGAACGTGGCAATCGTGGTGGGAAGCACCCGACCCGGGAACCGGGCCGGTGCGGTGGCCCGCTGGATTCACGAGACAGCGTCCCGACGCGCTGACGCGACCTGGGAGATCGTCGACCTCGGCGACTTCGAACTCCCTCTCCTGGACGAGCCGATTCCGGCGGCTGTCGACGACTACAGGCACGAACACACGAAGCGATGGGCCGCGAAGATGGCGACGTTCGACGCCTACGTGTTCGTGACACCGGAATACAACCACTCCACCTCCGGAGCGCTGAAGAACGCAATCGACTTTCTCTACGCGGAGTGGGTCAACAAGGCCGCCGGATTCGTGAGCTACGGCTACGACGGAGGCACGCGTGCCGTGGAACACCTCAGACTCGTTCTGGGCGGACTCCAGGTTGCGGACGTGGCGGCCCAGGTGGCGCTCACGATCCACGGGGACTATGTCGACGAGACCGAGTTGCGACCGCGCGAACACCAGTACGCGGCGGCGGGCTCGATGCTCGATCAGGTGGTTGCCTGGGGCGCGGCCCTGCGATCACTGCGCTTGGGTGACGAGCTCTGATCAGCTGTGTTCACCGCGCGTTCCGGGTCCGTGCATCGTGTTCGACGGTGGCCATTCCCCGCGCCGGCGATTTCGGGGTGAGAGCCGAGTTGTTCGGGCGAGCGTTACGGGACGGACGCGTGTGCGGGGAAATCGGACGGGACGGTCAGATCCGCCGTCACGTCGCCGTCCGCGTTCTTGGCGCGCGGCGCCTCGGGCGAGCTCGGTGGGAGGAGGATCCGCCCGGCGGGTGCTCGGGTAAGCGGACCGGGCCATTGGGCAGGTGATCGAGTGATTCACGGTGGTCTCCGCGGCAGTGGGCTGTCGGATGGCTTCCTACGTGGCCCCCGGCTACGCCGTCCGGGGTGCGGAGGACAGGATCCTGATCAACCGCCTGAGTAGCCCCGCGTTTTCCGAACGGGTTGATTGCTGTTGTTCTATGCCACGAGGTTCAATTCCCGTTCTGGGAACAGGACTTCGTGGGACGTGCGATAGCCGAGTCCGGAGAGCAGGCGTCGGCGGTTGTAGTGGCCCTCGATGACCCTGTTGCCCAGTAGCTCTACGCGGCGAGGTCGAGGGCTGCGAGGTGTGATGTCCGGGTGAGCGCGAGTGGCTTTTCGTTCCACCAGGCGTCGAGGCGGATGAGGTTGATGGCTGTGGCCGTGAAGATGTGGGCGAGGCGCGTCTTCGGCAGTCCGATATAGCGTGTCCGGCGGGCGCCGGTGGCTGCGACGGCCTGGTGGATCGTGGCTTCCACGCCCGAGCGAACCGCGTAGCGGGCCTTCCGCTCATCTGTGGCCTGTTCGGCTCGGACGCGTTCGAGGACGGCGTCCCGTTCCTGCGGACGGACGGTGAGTTGGCGCCCGTAGCGTGTGGAGCTGGTGCATTGGTCGCGCACCGGACACGGGGCGCACGTCTCGGTGGCGAAGCGGATGCGGATCGTCGGCCGGTGATTGTGGTCGTGGCCTCGGTCCAGTAGCGGCTGGTGGAACCGTTGGGGCAAGTGGCTGGTTGTGAGACCCAGTTGATGGCGAAGGTCGTCTTTCCGAAGCCGGCGGCCCGAACTGGCTGACGCGTGGTGTTCGGCCTGACGGGGCCGGTGAGGCGGACGCCGCGCTCGGTCGGCGCGGTCAGCAGGAGCTCCGCGGAAACGTAGCCGGCGTCCATCAGGCGCTCGGCCGGCAGCAGTCCCTTGTCATCGAGCCGGTCGTGGATCGCATCGACAACCACCGCATCGCCGACCGTGGCATCTGTGGTGACCACGTGGGTGATCACGTGCGGGCGGCCGGACTCGGGGCTGTCGCAGGTCTCACTGAAGTGGACTTTGTAGCCGTCCCAGGCCGAGCCGCGCTTCACCGCGCAGCGGGAGTCCGGGTCATACGGCGAGGTGATCCTGTCTCTGCTGGGCGGGAGATCGTCCTTGCCCCCGCCAGGCCGCCTCCTGCACCCCGTCGGTTACCGTCCGCTTGAACTGCTGCATCCACACCGTCCGCAGGATTCCAACCGCGGGGACCTCCCGCAGCCAACCGGGGGCCGCAGGAGAGACGACCGCTTCGAGCAGGAGGTACCCGTCGGCGGCGATGCGCTCCGTGAGCCGGACCCGTTTGTCCTCCTCGCTCGGCAGGCAATAGGAGTCCACCCGGGCTCCGTACCGTCCCTGCCCAGACGGATCCATCCACGCGACGAGCCGGCCGGGTGCCGAGACCGCGATCGCCTCCAGCGCCGCACGCAGTGCCTCGCCCACGAACTCCAGGCGGTTCAGATCCCGTACCGCGGCAATCACATGCGTGGAGTCCGTGCGCTGCCGGCCTCCGGACGCGACCAGTTTCAGGTCCGCCAGCCGTTCCAGCAGGAGATCAAGGACCTTCTCCTCCAGGCCGTGAGCCACAAGCCGATCCCGGAACCCGGTCAGCACGGTGAAGTCGAAGCCGGGATCCGCCAGTTCGAGGCCCAGCAGGTACTTCCAGTCGATCCTCGTCCGCACCGCATGAGCGGCCTGGCGATCGGTCAGGTTCTCGGCGAACTGCAGCATGCAGACCAGCGCCAGTTGCCCGGGCGATACCCCCCCGGACGGCCCCGGACCCCGAACGCGGATCGGAAGTCCTCGTCGTCGAACAGCGGGCCGAGCGGATCCCGCACTCGCATCGCCAGGCATCCCTTCGGGAACGCCGCGCGCGCGACCATCCGCGTTGCCTCGGGAACCCCCCGACCCGAACCCCGACCCATCGACACCACACCACCCCGTCCCGCGGCCGCACGACGAACACCCCTGACAGGCCGCGACTTCAGGCTCCATCCCGCAGATCCCGCGTAACTGCAAGATCACCCAGGTTCACTCAATTGAGGAACAGGGTCATCGAAGGTTGGTACAACATCCGCAGGCTGCACAGCAGCCTCGGCTACCGCACACCCGTCGAATACGAAGCCGTACTCGCGGCCTGACCACCACAACGACGGTGTCCGTCAAAGCGGAGCAAGCTCAGTCCGGCCGAACTCGTCCATGCGCACAACCATTCGGGCGTCCCGAGCGCAAACCGAGGCGACTCTGCAGCGGACGCGACGCTGACGACCACCTTACGTGACCGCCTGATTCCGACAGGTTGCCCAGCGTTTACGAGCTGTTTGCTATGAGTCACTAATATGCTCGTAGCTGTGGAGATCGCAGGGGCGAATCGTCCACAGCATTCCCACCTTCCGACCCGAGTCCGGCCCGACTCTGCTGCACGAGGAGCCGAGGAGTGACCCGAGCCAGAATGGTCCAGATGTCCGGGGCCGTGCCCGCCAAGATGGAGCCGGAGCGGCGGGTGCGCGCCCACGGAGCCGGTGGATCGGGCGCGCGCGTGGCCGCACCCGTCGCCGCACGACCCCAAACCGTTTCGTCGTGCGGCCACTTCCCACGCGAAGCGACGGCCGGGTACGGCCGAAACCGCAGACACCCGAGTGTTCGGGACCTGTCCTGTCCAACGGCGGAGCCCGTCGTGTCGACGGTCTCGGGACCCGCCACGCCGGCCCCGGCAGCTTCCGCAGCCCGGCGGCTCGCCGGGCCCAGATCCCCGCGGGAGAGAACGTCCGGCGTTCTCCGGGTGTTCGGCCGCTGAATCGAAGCGCGGTTGCCCACCTCCGGGATTCCTGCCCGCCTGGGCTTCCGCTCGCCCCGAACACGCTTTCGCCCACCGTGTGCCGCTGCACGTCCACTACCGGACACTCGCCGGCAGCGGCACTCCCTCACGCCCGTCACGATCTGCGTCGCTCCCCGACGCATCCGTCACACCGACGCGCCCACAGGGCGCTCAGGAGGCACCCTCACATGAAGCATCTCGTCGACCACGCCCGCGCATTCCCGCGACGGGCAGCCCAGCGGCACGAGGAATTAAGTCGGCTTGCCGAAGGGCAGTCGCCGCACGCCCTGTTCGTCACCTGCTCGGACTCCCGGATCATTCCCTCCATGATCACGGGGGCTCGCCCCGGGGAGCTCTTCGAGCTGCGCACCGCCGGTAACATCGTCCCCCGCCACGACCAGTCGCATCCGGCGGGCGAGACGGCCACCATCGAGTACGCGGTCGAGGTGCTCGACGTCGCCGACATCATCGTGTGCGGCCACTCGCATTGCGGCGCGGTCGGCGCGATGGCGCGGAGTGAGGACCTGACGGCGCTGCCCGCCGTCCGGGACTGGCTCCGGCAGGCGGCACCACTGCCCCACGGCATCGACTCCGGACCCCCGGATATCGCCGAGGCGGTGCAGTCCCACGTCCTGGACCAGCTCGAGCGGCTGCGCGCCTACCCGTGCGTCGCCCGCCGGCTGGCGGACGGGCGACTGCGCCTGCACGGCTGGTTCTACGAGGTTCACACCGGTTCCGTGCTCGCCCACCGCGCACACGCCGACAGCTTTCTCCCCCTGTGAGCGCGCCCGAAAGGCGGTGGCCGACCCTGCTCCGCGGCCCCAGGAACGTGGATTCCTTCGATCTGCGGCGCGACTTCACCGCCTCCCTCGTCGTCTTCCTCGTCGCGCTGCCCCTGTGCGTGGGCGTCGCCGTCGCATCCGGCGTCCCGGCCGAACTCGGGCTGGTCACCGGCATCGTCGGCGGCCTGCTCACCGGTCTGCTGCCGGGCAGCAGCCTCCAAGTCTCCGGCCCGGCCGCCGGGCTCACCGTCCTCGTCTACGAGGCCGTACAGAAGTACGGTCTGCCTCTCCTCGGCGTCATCGTCCTCGCAGCCGGGCTGCTCCAACTGCTCATGGGTGCCCTGCGCCTGGGCCGATGGTTCAGGGCCATTTCCGTTGCGGTCGTCGAAGGCATGCTGGCCGGGATCGGGCTGGTCCTGATCGCCGGCCAGCTCTACTCCATGGCCGACGCGAAAGCCCCCTCCGGAGGACTGGCGAAGATCGCCGGATTGCCCGACATGCTCTTCGACACGGCGCGTTCCGGCAGCGCGCAGGCAGCCTTCGCGCTGGGGGCGGGCACGATCGCGGTGCTCGTACTGTGGAAGAAGCTTCCCACGCGCGCACGGGTCGTCCCGGCTCCGCTCGCCGCTGTCGCTCTGGCGACCTCCGCCTCGATGCTCTTCCGACTGCCCGTCGCGAAAATCGAGGTGCAGGGCCTGCAGGGGGCCATCCAGCCGCCGGACGTCGGCGACTTCGGGCAGCTCGCGGGCGTCGGCCTCATCGGCACGGTCCTCGCGTTCACCCTCATCGCCTCGGCGGAAAGCCTTTTCAGCGCGGCCGCGGTGGACCGACTGCACGACGGACAACGCACCGACTACGACAAGGAGTTGATGGCACAGGGCGCGGGCAACACCCTGTGCGGCGCACTCGGCGCGCTGCCGATGACCGCGGTCATCGTCCGCAGCGCCGCCAATGTCCAGGCCGGCGCACGGACCAAGGCGTCGCGCGTACTGCACGGCGTGTGGCTGCTCCTGTTCGCGGCACTGCTGCCCGCGGCCCTCGGTGTCATCCCGCTCGCGGCGCTCGCCGGTGTCCTGGTGCACGCGGGCTGCAAGCTCATCCCCGTCGCGGCGTTGCGGCAACTGTGGCCTGGCCACCGCGGCGAGGCCCTGATCCTGGTCGTCACCGCCGTCGCGATCGTCGCGGTGAGCATGTTCGAGGGTGTTCTCATCGGGCTCGCCCTGGCCGTGGCCAAGACGGCCTGGGACACCTCCCACGTGCGCGTGGACGTGATAGACAAGGGCGCCGGTCCCATCCAGGCCCACCTGAGCGGAAACGCCACGTTCCTGAGACTGCCGAAAATCCTCGACGCGCTGGAAGCCCTGCCGCAGAACCGGCCCATCGAAGTACACATGTCCGGCCTGCGCCACCTCGACCACGCGTGCCGGACATCCCTGGAGAACTGGGCCGCCCGCCACAGCGCCGAGGGTGTCGAGCCGGTCAGGGTCAATGCCCGGCCCGAGTCGGGTCCCGCCGGGTAGACCACCGGCCAGGGCGGGGAGTGCGAGGGGATCGGCCACCGGTCGACGTGATGCAAGCACCGGCGGCCGGGTGGAACTCGGTGCGTGCCAGGCCGGTGGCTCTCCCTCGCAGCCGTCCAGGCCGGCCCCCTCGCGCCGCAGGGTCCGAATGCGGTGCTCGCGCGGGCGCACCCGCCGGACCCGCTTGAACGCCGTGCTGAGCGCGAACGCGCTTCGGTAGCCCACCTTCTCGGCCACCGCGCCGACGGTCGCCTGCGGATCACACAAAAGGTCGGCGGCCGGCGGCGAGGCGCCACGGGCTCGGGAACGCCATCGGCGGTTCACCGATCAGCTCGGTGAACCGCCGCGTGAACGAGGCCCGCGACACCCCGTCGCACTCGCCAATGAGGCGACGCTTCACGGAAGTTCAGGGCAGTTGTGGATCAAGCACGGGGCCTCCCGACCGACGATCGGGTCGCGACGCCCCCGGTACCAACCCGGGGCGTCCGCCGCAGAACGTCCGAACCACGCCCGCAGGGTCGCGATCGGCAAGAGGTCCAACAGCCGGTCGAGCAACTCCTCCCGGCCGGATCTCCTTGGCGATCTCGGCAGTGAGCAACGGGATCAGCGGGCAATCCCACTCGTCCGCGCGGATCACCAACAGGTTCGGCAGTGCCTCCAGGAGCGAACGGCTCACCGGGGGCGTGTCGGTCGAACGGCGCCCGGCCCGGGAACTCGGCGCGGTCACGGCCGCGTTGGCCGCGCTGATCCGGGCCTTCGAGCCTCTCGCCGGGCCGGCCGGATCGACCCACACCCGACCGGACCCCGGCCCCGGGCACCGCAGAGGGGTCGGTGGGCCGGTGGCTCTGCTCGCGGGCTCGGTCGATCGCGCACGGGGTTTCCTCACGCCGGTGGTGGGATCCCTGCGGAAAACAGTGTTGCGGTACCCCCTCGACGCGTGGTGGCGTTGCGATCGTGCTGGATCGGGCTTGCCCGACGACGTGCCGGGAATCATGGCGAGGTGCCTGTCTTCGGAATCCCGCCGCTCGCGGTCGATGATCGGGGCAACGTCCCGGTCTGCTTTGTGGGCGGCGTTGAGGGCGCGCCGCCGTCGGACGCGCCGTTGCCGGCGGCGTTGGTGGCTCTGTGGCACGGCGATCGTGTCCTGATGGTCTTCGATCGGTTCCGGCGGGGGTGGGAACTTCCCGGTGGCCGGGTGGAGGTGGGCGAGTCTCCGCGCGGGGCGGCGGTGCGCGAGTTGTGGGAGGAGAGCGGTCAGGAGTCCGACGGTCCCTTGCGGTTCGTCGGCTACGCGGGCTTCGTCCTGGCGCCCGACGGGCGAGCCGAGTACGCGGCGTTGTTCGCTGGCCGCATCGCGGATGTTCGGGAGTTCCGGGCCAACGAGGAGATCGCGGCGATCC
This sequence comes from Embleya sp. NPDC025285, assembly GCF_055558835.1. Classification (NCBI taxonomy): domain Bacteria; kingdom Bacillati; phylum Actinomycetota; class Actinomycetes; order Kitasatosporales; family Streptomycetaceae; genus Embleya; species Embleya sp. NPDC025285. The sequence continues at coordinate 28,671 of NZ_JBVHLU010000084.1, read as the reverse complement.
GTTGGTGGAACCTGCGGGACGCCCTCCCGGAGCGTGTCCAACGCCTGGATGCCCACCTTGCCCGGCTCACACGCGAGTCGGACTCCGAGCACCCTCAACACCCTGCTTGAATCGCTCAATCGCGCGCGAGTAGCCGAAACGATGGAGCGAAACCAGGTCCGCTCGACGGAGGCCGCGTGCCGCACCAGGCCCAGGAGCGTGAGCCCCGAGGTCGGGAGCACCTTGCGCTTCAACCGGTCGCCGGTCAGGCCCGCGCACTTCATGGCCAGTGTCGCCCGCTCGTAGTCGAGGAACGAGATGAGCGACGCACGGTCGTCGGCCACCTTCGAGGGGTGTATGCGCCGGTCGTCGGTCACCGGGCGATCATGGCAAGGACGCGTGCTCGCGGGCCACCCCCGGTCCGAGGAGTGGACCCCGGCCCGCCACCGTCATGGTGTGCTCCGGGATGCTTGGTAGAGGCGAAGCATCCAAGACCGACCAGCACTCGCGAGCCCAGGAAGTGCGTACTTCGGCGGTGCGTCGATAGCGGGGGACACCCGGGTGTTCGTGGAATGTACCCCGGTGACGTCAAACGCCCCCGCCCGGGCCGTGACGTACGGGATCGCCGGGGAACTGCTCGCCACCGACTCGACGACCCGGCGCCGGGATGCCCCGGCAGGCGACACCTCTCCGTACGCCGTGTCCAACGGCTTCCACCCCGCGACCCGACGCCACGGCCACCCGATCTGCATCCCGGTCTCCGGCAAGCACGGTCCAAGCTCCCGACCCCGCTGAGCTCCGGTAATTCGATCAGGCGTGGGGCCGTCGGTTGGATCAACTGTCGGAACCGTGGGATGACTGCCTCGCCTGCGGACCTACGGACCGGCCGGGTGGTGCGCGATTTCGTGAGTCCGAACGGCACGATCGTCGACCGCGCCGGCGCGACGATGTATCGCGGTGCGGGCCGGCACCGCGGCCCGGATCCTCACCGTGGAGCGGCTGCCGGGACGCTTCGGTCGTCGCCCTCATGTCCGGTGTGCTGCCGCCGGCCGCCGGAGCGCGGCAGCAGGGCGACGATGAGCAGGGCGCCGAGCGCCACGCAGATCGCGCCCACCGTGAGGCCGCGTGGGTAGCCCATGACGGCCAGCGTGGCCACCCCGACGGCGCCGCCGATCTGTTGGACTGAGGTGAACAGGGCCGAGCCGAGGCCGGCGTCGTCCTCGGTGGTGTCGGCGACCGCGGCCGCGGCGAGGACGGGCAGGCTCAGGCCGTTGCCGACGCTCAGGATGAGCATGCCGGGCAGGACGTGGGCCGCGTAGGAGTCGCCGGCTGCCACGCCGGAGAGCAGGAGCAGGCCGGCGACGTTGATCGCGAACGCGAGCAGCAGTGCCCAGCGCGTCCCGATCCGGAGCCAGATGCGCGAGGACATCCACATGCCCGCCAGGATGCCGGCGCCGTAGGGCAGGTAGGCGATGCCGGCCAGGAGCGGGCTGTACCCCAGGGCGGTCTGCACCTGGATCATCAGGAGGAACGCCATCGCGTACATCGCCATGGAGAACAACAAGGTCGCGCCGTTGGCGACTGCGCGCGTCCGCGAGAGCAGGAACGACCTCGGCACCAGCGGCGCCGCCGCCCGCGACTCCGCCAGCTGGAACGCAACTGCGAGGACGGCCGCCAGGGTGAGGGCGGCGATGACGATCGGATCGTTCCAGACGGTTTCGCCTGACCGCAGCAGGCCATACACCAGCGACACCGCGGCGCCGGTGAGCAGGACGGCGCCGGGAACGTCGAGATGGCGCGGGCCGGGGGCGCGGGACTCGGGGACCAGACGGGGCAGCAGCGCCAGGGCCACGGCGACGACGGGCAGGTTGATCAGAAAGATCCCGCGCCAGGACACCAGGTCGGTGAGCGCTCCGGACAGGACCAGGCCCGAGGTCCCGCCCAGGGCCGCGACGCCGCCCCAAATGCCCAGGACTTTGGCCCGCTCCTTCGGTTCCGGGTACATGAGCATGATCATCGACATTGCCGCCGGGCCGGCCATCGCGGCGCCCGCGCCCTGCACGAACCGCCCGAGGACGAGTTGCCAGGGTTCCTGGGCGAGCCCGCACGCCAGGCTGGCCGCCCCGAACAGCGCCACGCCGGTGAGGAACACCCGGCGTCGGCCCAGCAGGTCCGCCATCCGGCCGCACAGGAGCAGCAGTCCACCGAAGGCAAGGAAGTAGGCGTTGACCACCCAGGGCAACTCCGAGGCACTGAAGCCGAGTTCGTCGCGGATGCTGGGCAGGGCCACACTGACGACGGTGTCGTCGAGCACGAGCATGAACTGGACCAGGCACAGCATGATCATGGGCATGCGGTCACACTAGGATCCGCCGTATTTTGGCCACAATCCGCGATGAGGCCAGACTGTGTCGCATGGAGGACAACCGCATGCAGGACGTGGGCGCGATTCTCGTCGGCCGGTTCCCCTTGGCCTCGGGAGAGTGGATCCCCGCGCATCGTCACACCCACCACCAGCTCGCGTGGACCCGGAGCGGAGTACTGAGCGTCGGTGTGGGCGAGGTGTACTGGGTCCTGCCGCCCACCAGGGCGCTGTGGCTGCCCGCGGGCGTCACCCACACGACCGGCGCGACCCGCGGCGCGGTGCTGTGCAGCCTGTACCTGCCGCCGGAACGCTGCCCCCTGGACTGGCCCGAACCCACCGCGGTCGGCGTCGACGGCCTGCTGGCCGAGCTGATCGGGTACCTCGCCCGCACCGACCTCGCCGACGAAGCGCGGCGGCGTGCCGAGGCTCTGCTGCCCGACCTGCTGCACCCGCTGCCCACCCGACCCATCGACGTACCGCGACCTACCGATGAACGCGTCCGGGCAGTGGCGGCCGCGCTACTGGCGGATCCGGCCGACCCCCGCAGCTTGGAGGCGCACGCACGCGCCGCCGGGGTGAGCCGACGGACGTTGACGCGGCTGTTCGTGCAGGACACCGGCATGAGCTTCGAGCATTGGCGAACCCAGGTGCGGCTGCAGGCCGCGCTGCCGCTGTTGGCCGAGGGGCAGCCGGTTTCACGAGTGGCGCACGCCGTGGGATACGCCACGGCGAGCGCGTTCCTGGCAGCCTTCCGCCGCACGGTCGGCACCACGCCCCGGCGCTACCTGCACAGTCGTTGAACTGTTCCGGTGGGCAGGCACGCCTCGTCCCGTCCGAGTCCGGCGGGGGCGTCAACTCGAACAGCGCCGCGATCGCGGCGGCCGGTTCCCGGCGCGGCACCACCGCCTCGATGCGCTGCCACATCGCCTCGAACGACCCCACGGCGGGCCTGTGGATCTCGCCGGTGTCGGTGTCGACCCGTTTCGAGGTCGTGTCGAACACGACCTCGAAAGGCGGTCGCCGGCTTCGCCGACGCCCGTTCCACCTTCGGCAGCGTCTTGATCTTGCCCTTCACCGTCTCCCGCTCAGCTTTCGCCGGCAGCTTCGTGGCGATCAGCACCTCCAACAGATCCAGCGCGTCGTCCACGGCCCGTGTCGTCGGATACACGGCAGTGGCCGGCAACGTCGCCAACCGTCCTGGGAATCGCCGTGCCGCCGCAGCAGCGTCGCCTTGCCGTCCACCCCGTACCGCGACAACTCCGCCAGCCGCGCGGCGGTACCGTCCAGATTCCCCATTCAACGCGCCTGCCCGGGTGCAACCCGAGTCCCTGACGACGGTCGAGCTGCGTGCTCTGCCGGATGCGGCCAGGATCGCCTTCGACCGGGCCCGCCGCGTCTGGCACGCCAACCTCGGGTCTTTGAGGACGCCGCAACTGGAGGCGCCGCACGAGGACTTGTGGGACATCCTGGACAGCAATCTGCAGGACGGTGACAAGGCCAAGGGCGCGGCGGCGGTCGACGTGTTCCCCGGCTGGGCAAGAGCACGTCGGTGCTGGCGATGGGCCGGGCGTTCCACCGGCGGACGGTTGCGGAGGAGGGCGAGTACACGGCGTCCGGGCACGAGCCTTTGGCCGGTATCCCGAATCGGATTGACCGGGAGCACGGGGATGCGGGATTTCAACCGGGCGATGCTGGAGTTCTTCGGGCATCCGGGCCGGTCGAGGATGAGCGTGGGCGAGCCGGCGGCCGGCATGGTCCTGACCACGAGTGGGCGGGTCCGGGGTTGGACACTGGCCCTGGACGAGACGGAAGCCGCTGGGCGCGGCGCCTGCTCGACGCCGGCGAGTAGGCGGCCACGATCGCGGAGTTGCGGGCGATCCGCCGGCGAGGCCGGATCACCACCCGGGTCGTCCCCGACGGCATGCCCCTTGGGAGCCGGCGCCGGTTGTCCGAACAAGCACGGGGCCCGCTCCTGCGTGCCGCCGACGTCGACTCGACCTCGTCGACCGCATCCGACATCGCACCCCGCTGCCCACCGCCCGTCTGCCACGCGACGAAGCCTCGCGAGATCGCAGCAGGTTCGTCCCCCAACTCCTGTGGCCGGACTGGGGGATTCGGCTACAGCCCCGCGAAGGACGCCACCCGGAGCCGTTCCGCGCGGCGACGGCCGCCTGCCTGCTCCTGCCCGGCCAGCCCCAACGCACTGGGCTCGACCTGTCGCCGCACGCGACCGCGCCGCCCGAGCCGAACCGTGCGCCGACGCACCTCCGTTCCGGGTGTTGTCCGAAACCGGGAATGGCGCTAACCTCACTGGCGCAGCAACAACCAGGTCGCTGCGGGACCGAAAAGGGGGGTGAGTTGATGTCTGTCGCCAAGGCCGCTGCCGTGTGCAGTGCCCGCCGGACCATCCTCACGTCCCGGGCCCCGGTCTGACCTGACGGCGATGCCTCCGCACGAGCTTCGACAGCTCGCGGTAGGCGATCCACTGTGCCGATCGGGGTCCCTTTTCAAGGGTCCCTACGTTGTCTCAATCCTTTACGCAGCATCCTCAACCGCATTCCTTGGCAGACTACGGCTGGGACGAGGCGTGTGAACACGCCTTCGCGCCCCACCGCGCCGCCGGACTGATCCCCGCCCGCATCGCGCGGGCCGAACGCGGCTCGTGCCAGGCGGTCACCGACGCCGGAATCCTCCGCGCGGACATTCCCGGCACCGCCGATCACGGTGACCCGTCGTCGGCGCCGTGCACGGGAGACTGGGCGGCACTGCGCCCCGCCGACGGCCGTGCCCCGGTGCTGCACGCGACGCTGGAACGTCGCACCGCCCTGGTGCGCTCGTCCTCCTCGCGTACCTCGCACGGCCAGGTCCTGGCCGCCAACGTCGACACCGTCGTGGTGACGGTCTCGCTCGCGGCACCGCTCAACCACGGTCGGACCGAACGCATGCTCGCCCTGGCATGGGAGAGCGGCGCCCGGCCGGTCGTGGTGCTCACCAAGGCCGACGCATGCGCGGACCCGGCCTCCGCGGAGGAGCAGGTGTCCGGGGTGGCCGCCGGTGTGGACGTCCTCGTCACCAGCGCCGTGACCGGACAGGGCCTGGACACCCTCACCGCCGTCGTGAGCGGCACCGTCGTGTTGCTCGGCCCCTCCGGAGCGGGCAAGTCCACGCTGGGCAACCGGCTGCTCGGCGAGGACCGGCTGGCCACCGGCGCAGTCCGCGAGGCGGACGGCAAGGGCCGACACACCACCTCCTGGCGGGAGTTGCTCCCGCTGCCCGGCGGCGGGGTCCTGATGGACACCCCCGGCCTGCGCGCCATCGGTCTCCACGACGCCCACAGCGGGCTGGAACAGACCTTCGCCGAGATCGAACACCTCGCACAGACCTGCCGGTTCACCGACTGCGCACACGAGAACGAACCCGGCTGCGCGGTGCTCGCCGCCGTCGAGACCGGCGAGATCCCCCGACGCCGTCTGGACAGCTACCACCGACTACTGCGCGAGAACGCCTACTCCGCCTCCCGCACCGACGCCCGGCTGCGCGCCGACCGCGAGGCCACCAAAAAAGACATCACCCGCCACCTGCGCGCCACCTACCGGTTCCGGGAGAACCGGAAATGACCAACAACGACACCCCCACCCACGGCGGAGACCCGGTGACGCAGGCGTTCTTCACCCTGCACCACGGCCTGCCCCGGCAGGGCCCGGGCTCGGACGCCACCACACGGCACGCATTGAAGATGGCCGGACCGCTGCCCGAGCACCCGCGGATCCTGGACGCCGGCTGCGGCCCCGGCCGCTCCGCACTGCTCCTGGCCGAAGAAGCCGGCGCGCACGTGACCGCGGTCGACCTGCACCAGCCGTTCCTGGACAGCCTCGCCGCCGAAGCGGCCCGCCGGGGCCTGGGCGACCGGATCACGGTCGTCAACCGCTCGATGGACCGACCGCCCGTCCCCGACCACGGCTTCGACGTGATCTGGGCCGAAGGGTCCGTCTACACCATCGGCTTCGACGTCGCCCTGCGCGCCTGGCGTCGCCTGCTCGCCCCGGGCGGCGTCATCGTCCTCACCGAGATCGAATGGACCGTGCCCCACCCCGCCGACCCGGTGCGCGCCTACTGGGACGCGGTCTACCCGCTGCGCACCCACGCCGCGAACACCGCCGCCGCCCGGGCCGCCGGCTACCGCCTCCACGCGCACCGCCCGCTGCCCGAAAGCGACTGGTGGGACGAGTACTACACGCCGCTCACCGAGCGCATGGACCGAGCCGACCGGCGGCACCCCGGCATGTCGCAGGCCCTGGCCGCACACCGCACGGAGATCGACATGCGGCGCGAACACGGCGGCGACTACGACTACGCGCTCTACATCCTCCGCCCCCACGACCACACCCCCCACACCACCGAGGACGAGACCATGACGACCTGGACCACCCGCCCCGAGACCACCGAGGACCTCCCAGCCATCCGCGAGATCCTCCTCGCGGCCTTCCCCACCGCCCTGGAGGCCGACATCGTCGACGCCCTGCGCGCCGACCCGAAGGCGTGGATCGACGGACTGTCCATGGTCAGCACGGCCCCCGACGGCACCGCGACCGGGTACGCGCTGATCACCCGCTGCCACGTGGACGGCGCACCCGCCCTCGCCCTGGCACCCTGCGCGGTCGTGCCCTCGGCCCAGCGCACCGGCGCCGGCTCCGCCGCGATCCGTGCCGGGCTCGACGCGGTCCGGGCCATGGGCGAAAACCTCGTCCTCGTCCTGGGACACGCCGACTACTACCCGCGGTTCGGCTTCACACCGGCCTCCGGCTTCGGTATCCGCGCACCCTTCGAGGTCCCGGACGAGGCCATGATGGCCATGGCCCTCGACACCACCCGCACCGTCCCCACCGGAACCATCGAGTACCCCGCCGCCTTCGGCGTCTGACCCCTCCCATCGTGCCCCGGGGGACTCGAACCCCCGGGGCACCACAGGCCCTTCCATCGAGGAACGGACCGGCACGACGATCGGAGCCGTCCCGCCACACGTGACGCGGATCGACACGGGCCCGGTCGCTGTCGTGGAACTCCGCGTCGGTGGGCAGGGGTCTCCGGGGGCGGCAGGGCCATGGGTGTGCCGTCCATTTCCAGGGTTCCGCAGCGGGTCGCGGTCGCCGGATGGGGATGGCGACCTGGGCAGGACCGGCACCCCGGCGGAGGTGACGACGGTTTTGGCGAGGCTCTTGTGCTGCTCCGGCAGACGCGGAATCGACGATTCCGGGATCCTTCGCCGCAGGCGCCCGTCAGGGCACCGGCGGCGAAGGATCCCGTGTTCGAAAGGCGGCCGGGTCCAGGCGGTCCCGTCACACTGTCGGGAGTGAAGAACCGCCTGGACCGATGGCTACGAGCTACGTTCCGGGGCAGAGCTGGTCCCGGACGCCTTGCTACGGACAGGGAGCTTTCCGAAGCGGCCGCGGTAGGTGCCCTGATGCATGCGAGCGATACGAAACTCGCTGGTGGCAGTCATGCGGCCGGCTACGCGCGTGGCCGATCCGATCTGTCAGCTCACGATGAACTGGTAGTCGGCGAGTATGCGCCCGGTCGCGTCGACGACGATGAAGTCCGTTCCCACGGAGGCAATTTCGCCGGTGGCCGCAGAAACCATTTCCCAGGTGAGCCGTACCGCGTCGTGGTGGGCGTCGGCGCCGGCCGCTCGGAAGAAGTGGACGCCCGGCTTGACCCATTGCTCGTACGATCCCCGCACCCGGGATTCCATTTCCGCGCGCCCGTGGACCTCGCGTGTGGGCGTGTAGTGGACGGCGCCGGGGGCGAACAATTCGATGATGGCCGACCGGCGGGCCCCCTGTTCCGGTTCGTTCCACATGGCCACGTAGCGGTGGGCGAAGGAGTCGGGGTCGGTGATGCGCATGGTTCGTGTTCTCCTCGGGAATTTCGTGGGTCAGTGGCTTCAGGACGTGGGAGTCGGCTGCCGGCGGGTCGGCTGCACGGATCGGTGGGGAGGTGAGGGGGTGGTCACCCGCGGTTCGGGCAGCAGTCGCACCAGGATGCCCAGCGCCACTGCGACTGCGATCAGGTACACCAGGCTGTGCTCGAATGCCTGTGGGATGTTGTCGCCGTTGTCGGCGGCTCCGTAGAAGACGACTCCGACGATGCCGACGCCGAGCGCGCCGCCTGCCTGCTGGGCGGTGGTGAGGACGCCTGCCGCCGCGCCCGCGTGCCGCTGGGGGACAGCGGCGAGCACCGTACCCAGGAGCGGGGCGAGGGCAAGGCCCATGCCGAGGCCGTCGACCGCCAGCACGGGGGCCATGACGGCGAGCGGGGCGTCGTGGTGAACCGCGAGGAGGAGGCCGGTGAGGGCGAGGGCGCGTACTCCGGCTCCTGCGGTGATCACGTGTCGGCCGAAGCGCGCGACGAGGCGAGGCGCGATCAGAGAGGCGGTGAGGTAGCCCATCCCCACAGGGGCGAAGATCAGTCCGGCCTCGAGCGCGTCCAGATCGCGAGCCTGTTGCATGTAGAGCGCGAAGACCAGAAAGTACGCGGCCATCCCCATGGTGAACACCAGGGTGGCGAACATCCCGATGGTGAAGGCCCGTTCGCGGAACAAGGCGGTGTCGACCACCGGCGCTTCGTGACGCCGCAGCACGTAGCCGACGGGTAGGAGGGCCGCTGCGGCGAACGAGAACCATGTCCACATCGGCCAGCCTTGCTCGCGTCCCTCGATCAGCGGGAGCAGGGCGGCGATCAGGGCGAGGGTGATCAGCCCGGCGCCGATCGGGTCGAGGCGGGCGGCCGACTCGTTGCGGCTTTCCGGCAGCACGCGCTTGGCGACCGTCAGAACAACCAGGCCGATGGGCACATTGATGAGGAAGCAGGCGCGCCAGCCCAGACCGAACACGTCGGCCTGGATGAGTGCGCCGCCGATGAGTTGGCCAAACACCGCGGCCAAACCCATGGTCATGGCATAGGCGCCGACGGCCCGGGCCTGCGCGGAGCCGACGTACGCGGTCCTGATGATGGCCAGGACCTGCGGGGAGAGCACAGCCGCAGCGAGGCCCTGCGCGATGCGGGCGGCGACGAGCGTGTTCGCGTCGGGAGCGAGCCCGCAGGCGACCGAGGCCACGGTGAACAGGGCCAGACCGATGGTGAATACGCGGCGACGGCCGTGGATGTCGCCGAGCCGACTGCCGAGGATCAGGCCGGAACCGTAGGCGAGACCGTACCCGGCCACCACCCACTCGGTCGCGGTGGATCCGGAGTGCAGGTCGCTTTCGACGGAGGGAATGGCGACGTTGACGATGAAGAAGTCGAGGATCGTCACGAAGACACCGGTCAACACGGTGGGCAGGGTCATTGCCCCGGGCATGGCCGCTCCTGGAGGTAGAACGATCGGTATACGCAGAGTAGATCGACCAGTTGATCTATCTGTCAACTCCATGGGATACTTCCGCCCATGAGCACGACGCGCCCCGGACCCCGCGAACGCCTGCTGGAAGCCGCCCGCGACCTGACCTACCGTGAAGGCGTACACGTCGGAGTCGACGCGATCCTGAGGCAAGCCGACGTCGCACGCCGTTCCCTCTACCAGCACTTCGGCGGCAAGGACGGCCTCATCGCCGAAGTGCTGCGTCTCGCAGCCGACAAGGGCCGCTACCGCGCGGTGATGGACGCCGCCGGTGACGACCCGCGCGCGCGCATCCTCGCCGTCTTCGACGAATTGGAGCGGATCACCACCGACCCGGCCTTCAACGGCTGCCGCTACACCTCCGCGGATATGGCCCTCACGAATCGGGACCACCCCGCCCACGCCGAAATCCGCCGCTACAAGGACGGCCTACACGCCCTCTTCACCCACGAGTTGACCCACTTCGGCCATCCCGAACCCGAACTCGGCGCCACCCAACTCCTCGTCCTCGTCGACGGCGTCCTCGCCCACGCGGTCACCCGTCCCGACGCCCACCCCGCCCTTGCGGCCCGGAAGACGGCCGAACTCGTCCTCGCGGCGGCCGGCCGCTGACTGTTTTCCGTGCCACCGAGGACCGTTTGGGCTTGTCGAGGCGGAGTGGGCCGTTCACGTCGGCGTCCGGGCGACGGCGCGACGTGGCCGCCCGTCGTACGGCCCCGGGGCGTACCGAGCGTGCAGCGGCGAGGTGGCCGCGGGGCCGGTCGCGTTCATCGGGGTCGATGGCCGCACGAAGTCCGTCACCACCGACGGGTTCCGGGGCTGGAGAGCGGAGGTCGATCAGCCGCATCCCCATCCCCTTCCTGGGCGGAGCAACGTGCCGGCGGCCGTTTCGAACCGGAAAGGGCGATTGGTTGTGTCCAAGCCGCGGCCGGCCGTCGCTTGACCTGTACCGAGGTCCAGGGGCGAGGCTTGAGGCATGAGTGAGGCAGATGAGGTGTTCGGTATCGCGGAGGTCTCGGCGTTGATCGGTCTGGCGCCCGACACATTGCGATACTTCGAACGTCAGGGAGTCGTACCGTCGCCAGGGCGCGACAACGCGGGACGTCGCCGATACACGACGGCCGACGTCGAGCTGATCCGCATGCTGGTTCATCTCCGTGAGACGGGGATGCCACTTGCCGGCATCGCACAGTTCACAGGCGCCGACGACATGGCGACCGATCCGGCCGGGCTCCGAGTGGGATTGCTGAAGGCTCATCGCCGTCGTGTTTACGACAGGCGCGAGGAACTGGACCGTGCGCTGGATGTGATCACTCGCAAGATCGCGGACTTCGACGATCGGATCACGAGTTCGGTGGAACTTCTCGACCGACCGGACTGCACGATCGCCTTCGGTGTCCAGGGTGAGGGGCCACTGCTGTTCCTCGTCGGCGCGCCGGCCGGGCGGGCCGGTTTCGCAGCACTGGCGCATGAGCTCGCAGGCCGGTTCACCGTCGTCACCCACGATCCGCGTGGTACCGGTGCCAGCAGCGCCCGGCAACCACCTCGGCGCGAGCGCCGAGCCGGCAAAGTTCGCCCGCGTCCTCGAGTCCCTGCTCGAGGCCTGAAACAAGGCCCCTCCTGGGCCGAACGGCTCAGGAGGGGGCCAGTGGGTTGTGGCACCGGAAACGCCGTACCGACTGTGTGCCACTGCCTGCAGGTCGCACGACTCGTCGGCGAGGACGTGCATCTGGGCGTGGCGCTTGCCGCAGGTGGCGGTGCGGTCCCAGGTCACCTCGACGCCGACGGCCGCGGCGGATGTCCATCGCATGTCGAGCGCGGAAAGCGCGTCGAGCCGCTCGGGCGGGTATGTGGCGCGTCGTTGTCGCGCGTTCGCGAGGGCGGCCCCCAACCTGACCTGGTGCGCCTCGCCGCCGTGTTCAACGGATTCGACGTGCTTGCGCGGGACGGTGAGGTGCCCCTCGCGTTCCCGGAACGCGGCCGCCGCGGCGAGGGTGAGCGCCCACCGGTCCGCCCGCACCGCCTCTACCGCCGACATCGCGGGCCGCTCCTTCTGCTCGGTGACGTCGACACCCACACCCGCCGGCGCGTCCCGGCAAGACGCGGTGCCGCGCTCGGCCCCGGTGGGCGAGTGCGGCACCGCGTGCGCGGAAATGTGCGTGTGCGTGCCGGTCAGGAGACGTTGCGCCCGAGGAAGTCGCGGATCAGCGCCGCGATCTCCGGGGTGTGGGTGGCGAGCGCGAAGTGCCCGGCGTCGAGCAGGTGGATCTCCGCGTCGGGCAGGTCGCGGGCGAATGCGCGGGCCCCGTCCGGGCCGAAGATCTCGTCGCCCGCGCCCCACGCGACCAGCGTCGGCGGCCGGTGGGTGCGGGCTCCTGGAAGGTCGGGTAGCCGTCCAGGTTGAACTGGTAGTCCCAGAAAAGCTGGAGCTGGATCTCCTTGTTGCCGGGCCGGTCCAGATACGCCTGGTCCAGGACCCACGCGTCGGGGGCCACCCGGGCCAGGCGGTCCGCCGGGATGCCGTGCGCGTGCTGCCACTTGGTGGCCTCGGCGGTCAGCAGTTCGCGCACCGCGGGCTCGTGCGTCTCGCGGTCCTTGGCGTGCGCGAACAGGACGTCCCAGAACGGGGTGAAGCCCTCCAGGTAGGCGTTGCCACTCTGGCTGATCAACGCGGTGACGCGCTCGGGGTGGGCTGCGGCGATCCGCAGGCCGATGGGGGCGCCGTAGTCCTGGATGTACAACGCGAACCGGTCCAGGCCGAGGTGGTCGACGAGCTTGAGGGTGACCTCGGTCAGCTTGTCGAAGCTGTACGGGAAGGTGTCCACGGCCGGTGCGTCCGACTGCCCGAAACCGATGTGGTCGGGGGCCACCAGGTGGTAGGTGTCGGCGAGTTCGCCGATCAGGTCGCGGTACATCGCGGAGCTGGACGGGAAGCCGTGCAGCAGGAGCAGCGTGGGGTTCGCCGGGTCGCCGGCCTCGCGGTAGAAGACGTTCAGTCCGTCGATCTCCACGGTGGCGTGGCGGATGGCGCGGTCGGCGGCGGTGGGGGTGGCGGCGGTTGCGGGGGTGGCGATGGCGTTCATGGGGATCGTCCCTTTCCGGGTCACGAAGTGGATGCGGAGGATGCGAGAGCTGCGGTCGACACGGTGTTGCGTGCGGCGGTACGGGTCGCTCTCGCGGTGGTCGAGGTCAGGACGGCGGCGAGCAGGCTGAGCCCGACGCCGGCCGCGAAGTAGGCGCGGTAACCGCCGGTGGCGGCGTGTCCGGCGGCGGCCAGGGCGAGGCCGAGGCCGGCCGAGCCCTGGTGAACGATCCAGGCCGGGGCGAGCGTTCGACCCAGGCGTGCCGGGTCGAGGCCGCGGGTGACGATCGCCATGGTCAGGGGGATCACCGTGAACGACGCGGCGCCGAACAGCGCGGCGGCGACGATGAGCAGCCGGGGGTCGGGAGCCGCCGCCGCGAGCACGAGGGACGCGGCGCGCAGCGTGTGCATGACGGGTAGCAGGCGTTCGGGCGCGGTGTGACCGACGAGGCGTGCGGTCACCGCGGACGACACCGCGGCAGCGGCGGCGGCCACCGCGACCAGGCTGCCGCCGGCCGCGGCCGACCAGCCCAGTTCGACGGCGTGCTTGGGGAGCAGCAGGACCATCGCGTACAGGGTCGCGGCATGCAGCCCGAACGCGGCGAGGGTGCGCCCGCGGCCGCGCAGCGATTGCCGCTTCGGCAGGCCCGGCCCCGCTCCCTCGGTCGCGAGGGCGGCGCCGGAAGCCTTGGAAACTTCGGAAGCACCCGGCACGGCTGCGGTCTGACGGTCCGTGGGGACCGCCGCCGCGAGCACCGCGGTGGCGGCGAGCCCCGCCGCGCCGATCGCCGCGTACGTGCCGCGCGTCCCCAACGGCCCGAACAGCCCGGCCGCCGCCCACGGGACGACCAGCTGCCCGAGGTTGATGCCGATCGTGGCGCGGGCCAGCGCCGGTGCCGCGCGGTTGCCTTCGGCCCGGGCGATCAGGGTACTGACGGCGAGGCTGGAGGAACCCGCGAAGCCCAGGCCGCCGAGCACCACGTACGCCGCCACGAACTGCCCGGCGCCGCGGGCCGCGCCGAGCGCCAGGTAGCTCGTCGACAGCAGTAGGAGTGCCGCGACGATCACCCGCTTCGCGCCGATCCGGTCGAGCAGGACGCCGACCAGCGGCTGGGCGGCGCCGGTGACCGCCGTGGACAGCGCCGCCGCGACCGCGAGGGTCCCGGCGCCGATGCCGTAGTCCTCCGCGACCGGTGCGAAGAACACCCCCGCGGAGAAGTTGAGGCCGAACGACACGGTCATGGCCGCCAGTCCTGCCCCGGTACTGCCGATGCGCGGCACTAAAGCCACCCCCCTGTTTCTAACGACTAGCTCGATGCCCAGACATTAGATGACCGGAATCTAACCTGTCAACACTCATTCATCGGTTAGATTGGTCGGTATGGACATCCGACCGCTGACCGGCGAACCCCTGGCGCTGGACCTCGCGAACACGCACTGGCCGCTGCACGGGGCCCGGCACGACCACCTGGACGACCCGGCCCTGCTGCGGGCCTGGCTGGCCGAACACGCCTTGGACGAACTCCTCGACACCACGCCCGAGACGGTCCTCGACGCGGTGCGCGACGCGCTCGTCGCCACCCGGGAGGCGATCCGCGCCGCGCTGGAGGAAGGGGCGTACCAGGACCTCGAAGCGGTCCTCGCACGCGGGACGATCCGCCTCGGACTCGGCGCGCAGGGCCCCACCGAGCAGGTGGACGTCACCGACCCGGCATGGCGACCGGCCTGGGAAGCGGCGCGCGCCTACCTGGAGTTGCTCCGCACCACGGATCCGGAGCGAATCAGACGCTGCGCGAACCCGGAGTGCACACTCTGGTTCGCGGACGTGTCCAAGAACGGTCGACGGCGATGGTGCTCGATGGCCGAATGCGGCAACCGCGCCAAGACCAGAGCACACTACGCCCGAAGCCGGTGACCGCAGACCGATCCCGGCACCCGAAGACGGCCCGGACAACCCCGGGTTCGGCCGGAGAGGGGAGGGGCGTCGCCCGGCGTCCTGGGGGATGGAACCCCGGGCGGGCGGCCTGCCCACGGGGGCGGTCGGTGCGTACACGCTCAACGAGCCGGGCGTGCGTCCGGGGACGCGCGCGGCCGTTGTGCCCCGCCGGCTCACCGCGATGCGCGCGTCCGGGTGCGCCGGCCGTCGCGAGGGTCGGGATCCCCACGATGGCCCGCGAGCCGGGGCGGTGCCCCGGCCGCATCCTCCGACGGCCGGGACACTACCAAAGGAACATTATTGAAGAAATGATAGAAAATGACTGATTCGCAGTACAATTCGACAGGCATGGTGGATGCCCAATGAATCGCCCCGCGCCGGGGCCTCTTCCCCCATGATCGGACCGGGCAGCGCGGCGCGATCGCGGACGTGAGCAGGGAGCGGCGTGGCGGGCCTTAGGGACGAGACCGGGCGAACCTACAGGCGGTCCAGCCGTCCACACGTCGAACCGGTCCGGGGAATCCCGGGTTGTCACCGGGCCGGAGGGCTCAGCGTGGGCGCGAGTGAATACTGTCCCTTTCCGAAAATCCTCGGCGAGGACATCGGACCGGCCGGTCACCCGGCGTTCGCCGCGTCGGATGGCGGCGGTGGATGCCGGCCGAGCCCGGGCGGGCGGCATCCACGCCCCGGTGACGCATCGAGGAGATCGCACAAGTCGCGACCCCGGTACTCAAGTTCCGAGCCTACGCACGCGGGGAGGTCTTCCAACTCTCACAACCCGACCGGCCCGCCCCGCGTGCACGCGCAACGCGAAGCGGGCCCGTCGCTCCCCAGAGCGGTCCTGCCCCTGCGAACAACGACCGCAGGAATCATCGGTATCGCCTCGCCTGCGCGTCGAACGGTCCGGCCCGTGCCGCATCGCGGTCCGCGAATTCCTTGGTCCCGAGCCGCTTTTCCGTGTCAACGCATGGATGTCCCTGTCAGCGGAAGTCCGCGGCGTGGTCCACCGCCCACTCCCGGAAGGATCGGGCCGGGGTACCCGTGATGCGCTCCACCTCGTCGTTGACCGGTTCCGGGTGCTCGAGCATCTCCAACTGGGCCGGCAACACGGCCTCCACCAGCTCCGCCGGCCAGCCCGCGGCCCTCATCTGCGCGCCGGCCTCGTCCAGGGTGATCTCCTCGAACCGCACCGGCCGCCCGATCGCCTCGCCGATCAGCGCCACCTGGCGTTCCTGGGTGACCGGTTCGAGGCCGGTGATCAACGGGCGGGCGCCGAGCAGGGCGTCGGTCGTCAGCGCCCGAACGGCGACCGCGGCAATGTCCGCCTCGTGGATCAGCGGGCGGGCCAACCGGGCCAGCGGCGCCCGTACCGCACCGGTGGTGCGGACCTCCTCCGCCCAGCCCAGCGTGTTGCTCGCGAACCCGGTGGGCCGCAGCGCCGTCCACTCCAGGCCCGATGCCTCGATCAGCCGCTCCAACTCCGTGTGGAACATGGTGATCGCCTCGCCAGGCTTCTCCTCCTTGCCCCCGACGCCGGCGGACGACAGGTACACCACCCGTCGGGCGTGCCTTCCGATCGCGTCGATCACATCCGATGCGCCCTCGGCGCTCATGAAGGGCCACACCAGGAAGACCGCGTCGACGCCCCGCAGGGCCGTGTCCAGCGACGCGGGATCACCGAGATCGCCGCGTACCGCCCGCACACCTTCCGGGAAGTCCGCCTCCGCTCTCACCAACGCCCGCACGGGCACGCCCGCCGCGTGCAGTCGGGACACCAGCGCGCCGCCGACCTTTCCGGTCGCGCCGGTCACCAGGATCTCGGGCCGTGTCATCGGAATCTCCTCGTCTCGCCGTTCGATGACATGACCCTCACACTTCAAGGAAGGTTGAGGTCAAGCGGCATCCTCGCCCTCGACCCGGCGGGCCAGGGTTCGAGGGAGATTCGTTCTGGAACTGTTCAGCAACGGCGTCCGCGTCGACGACACCTTCGCCGCGCATCTGCCGCGCGCCTTCGACGCAGCCGCCCGCGTGGTGCGAACTCGTCGGGCATGGGGAGACGTTCCCAGCGGAACCCCGTGCCGGACATGCGCCGATGCTCGTGTTGTCCGTGCCCTGCGGCAGCATGACGCCTGGTGGCCCGGGGCCGGGACGCCGGAGCCGGTGACGTTTCGGGGGGAGTGCTCGTGCGAACGGTGTTCGAGGGTTCGGTGCATGTGGCGTACTCGCAGATGTACGTCGACAGCCGCGTCGACGGGGCGGCGATCGAGGGGGAGCACTGGGCGGGTCAGGCGAACGGCTTGTGCGGCGCCGCGGTGGAGGGGTTCCTGTTCCTGGTCACCGGTATGCACACCGGCCGCGTCGGGCTGACCATCGAGGTCCACGACGGGCCGCCCGCGGTGGACGGGCGGTGGGAGGACGTGGTCGAGGCCCCGTTCACCCCGCTGACCCGCGCCGTGCGGCTCGCGCAGTGGGGGGACGCCGACGCGTGCGGGTTCGAACTCGACCCGGTCGACCATCGGGTGCGGTACTGCGCGGTGGGGATGGACGAGGCCTCCGCGCACGGCGTGGTGTCCGCCGGCGAGCAGCCGGTGGACCGCTACCTGCTGCAGTTGTGGCCCGCGCCCGCGGAACCGGACCGTGTGGTGCGCCAGACGAGCGACCTGGCGGCGTACTGGCACAAGTTCGCCCGGCAACAGCCGCCGCCACCGACGCCCCGGGAGCGGGCCGCGGCAGCGCGCGCTGCCCGGGAGGAGGAGGCCCGCGCGCGGGCGGAGCGTGCCCGGGAGTACGAACTACGCCAGTGGGCGGGCCGGTTGCCGACCGAGCGGCTGCGGCGGGTGGGCGGGAACGTGCACAGGATGCGCATGCTGGACGTGCACCTGGTCCACGCGATCGCACGCGTGGACGACGCGACGCAACGCCGGATCGCCCGCTGGGCCGCGCACCGCGCCTGTGCCGCGGCGGGCTTGGCGGACGTCGACTGGATCGCCCCCGCGTTGGCCGCGCTCGACGCGGGCGCACCGCTGCCCCAGCCGTTCGACGACCCGGGCGAAGCGTGGCGGCACCTGCTCGAGGACCCGAATGTTCCGCGCACCACGATCACCCTCCCGGGCGACACCACCCGCAACGCGCTCCGACAGGCGTTCGCCCTGCCGGCGTTGCTCGGCGCCGCCGAGCCGGACTCCCTGCAGGCCGCCCTCGACGCCCTGTGCGCCGCCACGGTGTCCCACGGCAGCGACCATCGCGCCTTCCTGGACGAGGTCCGCGAGACCTGGCCCGGGCTCGGCGTCGTACCGCCCGCACCGCCGGAGTCGCCCCCGCCGCCCTTCGCGTTCCCCCCGGCCACCGGGGACGGATTCGCCGACACCGCGTCGGGCCCGCGGACTTCGGTGGCCGAGGTGCGACCGACCGCCTCGGCGCCCGATCCGAAGACCTCGTCCGCTCCGCCCCGACACCGGCCACCGACCACACCTCCCGTCGCGCGTCGGTCGCCCGGTTCGGGCAAGGGCCTTGCGTCGCTGATCCCGGCCTCCGGCCCCCGGCACCGCCCCGCCGGCGCAGCCAGCTCGATGGACGGGGATCGATTCGTCATCGTCGCAGGATCCTCGGGCCGCCCTGCGGCTGACGAGCCCGCCGCGGTACACGGCCTGGCGGGTGCCCCGAACAAGGGCGTCGACCCCGACCCCGACGGCGACGGTGACGCCGAGGAGGAGCCTCACGACGTCGGCTGAACAGGGGAGCGGATTCGGATTCCCTGCCGCTTCCTGTGCTCGCACCCGGCATGATCTCCCCTGCGGGCAGGCCGAGTTCATCCATCGAGGGAGTCGCGTCGTGTAACCGCACGCGACGCATCGGCCGTATCGGTGCCCGGCGCTGTGCGGCGCGGCTGCGACCGCCCGATCCGGGGTGTGGGCGGTGTCCGAGCCGTGTCCGGGCTGGTTTCCGTACGCTCCGGCCTGCGCCCTGGTCGAGGCCGGCCGGATTCGCCCCGGTGCCGCCGAGCACATCGCCGCGCTGCCCGGCGTCGGCGTCCTCGCACCGGACCTGTCCGCCGCACTGGCGATCGCCCCCGACGACACCCGGGGCGCGGCACACGCCCGCCACGCGGCCCGGCCCACCCTCGAACGTCCGGGCGGCGCGTTCGTGGCCACCACCACCCCCGACCGATGGGCCGGACAAGCAGTACGGGTCCTCGACCTCAGCCGCTGACCCCCTCGGTCCGGCGACATCCGCCGTGGCGAGCCGGGGGACAGGGTTCCGACCCGTGGCGCGGCGCCGTTCGAGAGCGCTGCTCCCGCGCGGAAGCACCATGTGCTGGTGGATGCTCCGCCCATGTCGCCACCGGCAGCCCCACCAACCCGCCGCTGCGCCGTGGTCCATCGTCGGCGAAGCGTGCCCCACCTCAAGGTCCTCGACCGTGAGGGCATTCCTCGCCACCTCGCATCCCTGAACGGCCCTTCTCAGACGCCCTCTTGTAGCATCTCTGCGATGGGGACGGGGAGCCCGCCCACAGGGCGGCGCCATGGTGTGGGACGTCGGATAGGTCCGTATCTCGTCGAGCGATCGCTCGGTGAGGGAGGCATGGGCCGGGTGTATCTCGCGCGTCCGGCGGACGATGCGGCGGGCAGACGGGTCGCGGTCAAGATCATCCACCCGCATCTGTCCCGCGACCCGTCGTTTCGCGCGCGCTTCGCGCGCGAGGTGGCTGCCGCGCGGGCGGTGCGGAGCCGGTACCTCGTGCCGTTGGTGGCAGCCGACCCGCAGGCGGAGGAGCAGTGGCTGGCCACGGCCTATGTGGAGGGCCCTTCGCTGCGCGAAGTGGTCGACGCATGGGGTGGGTTCGGGGACTACGCGTTGCAGGGCCTCGGGGTTGCCCTCGCGGGTGCGCTGCGCGACATCCACGCCGCAGGGCTCGTGCACCGCGATCTCAAGCCGTCCAACGTGTTGATGGACGCCGACGAGGGACCGTTGGTGATCGACCTGGGCATCGCGCGCGCCGCGGACGCGACGAAGCTGACCGGCACGGGCGTGTTGATCGGCACTCCCGGCTACATGGCTCCCGAGCAGTTGGTCCTCGCGGACTCGGCCCCGCCCGCCGATGTGTTCGCGCTCGGTGCCGTACTCGCTTTCGCCGCGACGGGCCGTCGTCCCTTCGGCGCCGGACCCGCCCATGTCGTCGGGTACCGCGTCACCACGTGCGAACCGGACCTGGAAGGCGCGGCGGAATGGATTCTTCCGATCCTGTTCGGGTGTCTCGCGAAGGACCCTGCCGAGCGGTTGACTCCGGAGGATGTGATCGCGTCCCTCGATCCGAAGGGGGACCGGGCCTCGGCGTCACCGACACCCGGGCGTGTACGGCGATGGCGACCCGTGCTCGCGGCCGTGACCTCGTTGGTCGTCGTGGTGGGCGCGGGTGTTGCGGTGAAGCTCGGCGACGACGGCGCCGCACCCGGCGCGGTGGGTGGCCCGTCGACCACGTCCACGGCGCCGGCCGTTCGGCCGCCCGTGATCGAGACGGCCGAACCCACCGCCTCGGCGTACCCGCCGGCCCCCAAGCTCCCTGACCCCACGAGCGCGCTCGCCGGGGCGGCGTCGCCGGCGTCGTGGACGCGCGCCTGGAACGAGACGTTCGCGCCGCAGGAAGTCTCCACGACGACTCCGCCGGGGAGTGCGAACGGGCCCTACGCGATCGACGCGTGGTTGACCGATCGGGTGCTGGTCGGTGTCGGTGGCACCGATGTTCGCGGCACGGACCCGGACACGGGCCGCCGGTTGTGGACACTGCGCCCGCCGAGGGCGGGCATGTACCCCTGCCAGGCGGCGCGCGACCTCGACGGCGACATCGGGATCGTGATCTTCGGCGCGATCGTGGACAGGATACCCACATGCGATCGCGTGGTCGCCGTGGACATCTCGACCGGCGAAGCGTTATGGGACAAGCCCCGCCCGGGCCGCAACACGGACCACTTCGAAAACGATGCCTCGGCACAGCCGGTCGGCGTCAGCCACGACCGGGTCGTCCTGCGCTCCGGAGACGTGCTGACGGCCTGGAGCTTGCGCGACGGCGCTTTCGCATGGGAGCACGACCTCGCGGCGGAGGGCTGCTCGCTGCAGACCGCGGTCGTGGGGCCGTCCACCGTGGCCGAGGGTGTGACGTGCGACCCCCGCGACAAGAAGGACACCGCCCGGGCACGCACCATCCGTTCGGTGAACGTCGCGGACGGCCGTGTGCGCTGGACCGGTTCGCTGCCTGGCGGGGTACCGATCGATCGGATCGAGATCGCGGAACCGGTGACCGTGAGCCTTCCCGGACCCGGCGGCGGCGATCCGGGACCGCTCGTCGTGTTCGACGCGAACGGCAGGCCCGGTCCGCGCCTGCAGACCTCCCAGGACTTCGGCGCGCTGGCGCCCGACAAGCGCAACAACCTCCAACTCGCCCCATCCGTTTTCGGCTGGAAGAACACCGTCGTGGTCCTGGTCACCGAGGGCGGATGGAACATGCCGAGGGGGATCGCCGCCGTCGACGCCGACACCGGCCGGGTGCGCTGGCATCGGAGCAGGCCCGAGGGCGGCATGACGTTCGTGTTGGGTGTCGACGACCAAGGTGTCCTGGCGCTCGCTGCGGACGAGCCTCGCGGGCTGACCCGATACGCCCTGGCAGACGGCGCGCCCCGCCCTGCGGGCACGCTGCTCGAAGGCGGTCCCCTGGCCTCCTACAACTACGCCGCGGCCCGACTGGCGGGGAACAATCTGATGTTGGTCACCGGCCGGACAGCGGACCCGGGAGTGGTCACGATGTGGAAACCGCAGGGGTAGGTGCCTGGTGCGGCGATGTGAGGAGCGACCATGACGCGCGACGGTGCGCAGCCGTTGGAGCCCGGCGATCCCGAAAGGATCGGCGGGTATCGGCTGGTGGCGCGGCTCGGACAGGGCGGCATGGGGCGCGTGTTCCTCGCCGAGGACGACGAGGGCCACCGGGTCGCGGTCAAGGTGGTGCACGCCGAGTTCGCGGCGGATCCTGATTTCCGCACCCGCTTTCGGCGCGAGGTGAACGCGGCGGAGCAGGTCCTCAGTTACTTCACCGTGCCACTCGTCGACTCCGGTCCCGAAGCCGAAACACCCTGGTTGGCGACGCAGTTCGTCGATGGACCGGCCCTGGGCGCGTCCGTGCGCCGAGACGGACCGCTGCCGATCGCGAGGCTGTGTACCCTGGCCGCCGCGCTCGGCGAGGCGTTGATCGTCATCCACGCCGCCGGCATCGTGCACCGTGACCTCAAGCCGTCGAATGTACTGATGGCCGACGACGGTCCACGGGTGATCGACTTCGGGATCGCGCGCGCGGCCGACGACGACGAACTCACGCGCACCGGCGCCGCGTTGGGCACCCTGGGGTATGCCTCGCCCGAGCAGTTGACCGGGGACGAGCCGGTGGGCGCGCCCGGCGACGTGTTCGCGCTGGGCGGCGTGTTGCTGTTCGCGGCCACCGGCCGCGAACCGTTCGGGGACGGTCCGCAGGCCGCGGTGGTGTTCCGGACGGTACATCAGGCACCGGATCTGACCGGTGTTCCCTTACCCCTGCGGGATCTCGTGGCGTCCTGTCTCGCCAAGGATCCCGGCCGGCGTCCGACGCCGAGGGAGGTCATCGCCGCGGCGCGCGCCGCGCAATCGCGGTTGGGGAAGCCACCGCGATCGAACGGCGGCGCGGACGCGGTGCCCCCGGTCGACGAGCGGGTGACACCCGTTGCGGACGATCGCGACACGTCGGCCCCGTTCCCGCCTGCGCGTACCCGGCGACTCGCGGTACGCGAGGGTTCGGACGAGAAGAGGGCCGCCCGGATATCGCGTTCCGGTGTGCTCGCCTTCGGCGTGGTCGCGTTGATCCTGTGCGTGTTGGCCGGCATGTGGCTGATCAGGCCGGACAACGAGGAGCGGTCGCAGCCGCGCACGGGTGCCCAAGCGGGCAAGCCGTCCGGTGCGCGCGTCGAGGGAGTGATTGCGGCGGGCGACCGGCGCCGGGTCTGGACCGCGTACAACGTCGACAAGAGCGTGGACACGCGTTTGTGGGGAGTGTGGAGCGACGACAACGTGATCGTGCGGATCGATGCCGCGGGAGTGCGCGGGTACGAGGCGAGGACCGGACGGCAGTTGTGGATCGCCGCACCGCCGGCACCCGATCTGGTCCCGTGCCACGCGTCGGACGGAAATACGGCCACCAGCGACGGGGTTGGCGTGATCGTGTTCGGCAAGCCGTTCGAGAGCCCGACCACGTGCGAGGAGGCGGCCGCCTACGAGATGGCGACAGGTCGCCTGTTGTGGCACCACACGGTCGGCCGACCGGATGGCCCCAATCTGGCGGCCATGCACGGTGATGTGGCCACCGTCGCGGCAGAGGACGGCATCCGCGGCTTCGATCGTTCGGGCGGCGTCGAACGCTGGCGACTCCCGTGGCGCGAGGCGGGCTGCGAACGGCTGGACGTCACCCTCTCCCGATCCGCGTTGCGCGTTCGCGAGCGATGTGAGGATCCCCGTCTGACGCTCGCCTACCGGGTACTCGACATCGACCCGGCCACCGGCAGGGTCCGCGGCCGGATCGACCTGCCCGCGGCGAATTCCACCCTGAAGGCGGAGACATTCGCCTACGAGACGGAGCCCGACGGTGTCGTCTTCGTGCGGCCCGATGGCGGCAAAACCCGCGAACTGCCTTTGAAGCAGCCGTTCGGCACAATTTCCACGCTGGGTTTCGGCGACGCGGACACCTATGTCACAACGGCCGACAAGCGCGACACGAGCGGCGGCATGGAGGCGACCGAGATCGTGGCCTTGGATGCCGCTTCCGGGACGGTCCGCTGGCACCTTCCGCTGGTCACCCGAGAGGAATTTGCGGTGTTGGCGATCCGCGACGGGTCCGTATTCACGATCGAGCGCACATCGACCGCTTTCGACCGGCCGGACGTTCGGGTGCAGGAGCGTCGACTCCGTGACGGATCGGTGGCCGCGACCGGCACACTCCCGCAGGAATTCGTCATCGGCTCGGCCGAGCGGGTGGTGGCCGCCGGAACCCTCGTGATCGCGATCGACAGCCGCAGCCGACCGGGCCTGGTGGGCTACGACGTCATGCCCGGTTGACCGCGGCAAGCGCCTGCCGTTCGGCGGCCGCAGCCCGGCGACGGCGCGCGTCCCCTGCCGAAGGCCGCTCCGGTGGAGGTGAGCCGGGTCGGCGCGACCGCCCGGGCGACCCCGAGGTCCAGGACACGCGGACCGCCCTCGGCCATGATGATGTTGCCCGGCTCGAGATTTCGATGGACCAGCCCACCGTGCGGCATGAGCCGGATCTCCAAGTGCCCCTCGCGCGGGGGCCAGGGCTCGGCCGGGCCGGGCCGGTCCCGGGATCGTAGCGAGCCGTCAGCCAAACGCGGATGCGGTCCGGGGCGTACGCGTGGGCGTAGAGGCTGATGCAGCACTTCTCGGACGTGTCGTACGCGTTGGGCACGCCGGAACCGGCTTTGCGCCGGCGGATCACGGGAAACCGGGTGGGCCCAGCTCCGCGTCGCCGCGTGGCGTTTCGAGCGGCGTGGACGGGGTGAAGGCTCCGCCGGTTCGACGACGGCGCCGGCCCCCGGGTCTCGCGCACCGGTCCCGGTGGTTGCCGGCGGGTTGTTCAGCCGAGGCGGCCGATGTGGATGACGACGATGGTCAGTGTGGTGTCGGTGATCTCGTGCATCACCGGGTGGCGGCCCACCTGCATGCGCCGCAGGTCGGGACAGCCGTACTCGAAGGTGCCCCCGGGACGGGGCTCGTCGGCCGACAGGTCGACGACGTCCATGTGTTGACGCAGGCTGTCGGCTCGTCCTCGAGGAGGCGGGCGACGGTGTCGGGCCTGACGCGGCGCGACGACGTCAGCGTGACCCCGATAGGGGCCCGAGCTATGACCGACCACGTCACCGACCCGGCGACCGACGCCTTCGTGACCCACCGCAACCTGCTCTTCACCGTCGCTACGAGATGCTGGGATCGGCCGCCGACGGCGAGGACGTCCTCCAGGAGACCTGGCTGCGGTGGGTCAAGGTGGATTTGGGCCGAGTGAGCAACCAACGGGCGTACCTGGTGAGGATCACGACCCGGACGGCACTGAACCGGCTGCGCACCATGAAGCGCCGCAAAGCGACCTCTACTCACTCGGCGTCGTCATGTACGAAATGCTCGCGGGACGCAGCCCGTTCACGGACAAGTCGCTGCAGACGTGGGAGCAGCGCCTGGCCACGCCGGTCGTGCCGCTGGAGCAGGTTGTCCCGGATCTGCCTGCGGGGCTTCACCGGCTGGTCGGACGGCTCATGGCCTTCGACGCCGGAGCCCGTCCGGCGAGCGCGGCCGAGGTACGTACGGAATTGGCCCGTCTGATGCCCGGAGCCGTCGCGCATACACGCGCGGTTTCGGCTTGGCTGCCGCAGTCGACGACGGCCCGCGGATCGAACCGGCTGCGGCGGCGCAGCGTGTTGGCGAGGCCGGACTTGGGGCGGGCTTCTTGCCCGCCGCACGGATGCAGTCACAGATATCGGAACGAAACCCGACACAGCCGGACCTGCGACCCGGGGCTTCGGCGGAGCTGTCTTCCCCAACGGGGCCGGAGCCGGCACATCGACCCCGGGGCGCTTCCCGGACCAACCCCCAGGGCCGACGCCGCGCGGGCCGGACGGACTTGGCAAGTCGTGACCGGGAGATGCGGTGACGATCTTTCGGTGGGTGTCGGTGGGGTTGCGGTGGATCGGAGCGGCTCTCGGGGCGTCGGTGGTGGTCGGTAGCGTCTTCGGTCATGACCATGAGATTGACCGATGGCCCGGGAAGCGGCCATCGAACTGGCCGACGGCCTGTGGAACGGCACCGGCGTCGACTGGCGGGGGGTCGATCTCCTGGTGCTCGTGAGCTGTTCGGTCGGCGTCCTGGACCAATCCGAGGACCAGGACGTCGAAGGGCTGTGCGTCCGGCTCGCCGTGCATCGCGCGCGCGGCGTCCTCGCCTGCCGCCGACCGGTGGTCGCGCCACACGCCATCGCGTTCGCCAATGAAGTCGTCGCCCGCTACCTGGACTTGCGCGGCGACCACGACGCGGGGCCGCTCCTGCGGGCGCGGGCCGTCAACGCGGCCCGACGGCACTTCCTCGGGCGGGGGAACACCCCTGTCGAGGGACGGATGGTGAGACTCGACACCGTGGCGGCGTTCGAGTTGTACGGACTCGGATGACCGAGGAGAACAGGAGCACGGCGATGACCGGACCGACAGCCGACCCCACAGGCCGTTTGACGATGGTGGCACTGGACCGCGACGGCAACCGGCGCGATGAACAAGGCGTGGTCGCGCGACTGCTCGACACCATCGGCGACACCCGTCGCCCGGTGACCGACATCTTCGTACTCAGCCATGGATGGCAGACCGACTCCCCCACTGCCACCGCGATGTACAGCGAGTGGATACGCACGATGCGCGACCATCTCGCCGGGCCCCAGGCCGCGCTCCGCGAACGCCGTCCCGACTTCCGTCCCGTGGTCGTGGGAATCCGCTGGCCGAGCGTGCCGTGGGAGCATCCTGCGGGTGCGATCTCCTTTGAGCAGGAGGTCGCGTTCTACACCGACCTGATTGGTGATCCCGCCGCCGAGGAGGAACTGCGACCACTGCTTGCCGAAGCGAACGCCAAGCCGGATGCCGAACTGTCCGAAGCCGACGAACAACGGTTGCGGACCTTGGACGCGAGATCCGGTCTCGCCCTGGGGCACGTCGGAGCGGCACCGGGCGACGATCGCGCATCCTTCGAACCCCGACGGATCGTCGCCGACTTCCGCGAGACGCGAGACGACGGCGCCGAGGCCGGGCGATTGCGCTCGATCCTCGCGCCCCTGTGGGTCACCAGTTTCTGGACGATGAAGCGACGGGCCTGGCAGGTGGGCCGCAGCGGCGGACACCGACTGCTCCAAGAGCTGCGCGCCGCCGCCCCGTCACAAGCCAGATTCCATCTCGTCGGTCACAGTTTCGGCGCCATCGTGTGCGCGGGCGCGATTCAGGGTGACGAAAACACACCCGCAGCATCCGTACACTCACTCATCCTGTTGCAGGGAGCACTCTCCCTGTGGGCCTTCGCCCCCCGGATCCCCGACACCGAACGGTCCGGATTCTTCAACCCTCTCATCACCCGCGATCTGGTGACCGGGCCTCTCGTCACCACGCGGTCACGCCACGACCGTGCCCTCAAGTGGTACTTCCGTATGGCCGCCACCGTCGGCCGCGACAATCGGCTCGCCGGTCGTTTGCCGCGCTACGGCGCCGTGGGGACATACGGTCTCGCGGGCGTGGACCGCGTCACCTCCGAGGTGGTAGGGCCGGGCCGCCTGCACTACGGCATCCGGTCGGCCAATCGGTACGACCTGGTGGGTGATGCCGTGATCTCCGGGCGGCGGTTCTCGGTCCAAGGCGCCCACTCGGACCTCGCCCACCCCGAAATCGCCGCCGCCATCTGGGAAGCCGCCACATCCACGTGATCCGCGCCGGACACACACCGCGATCCGGTGGCGGCGCCGCGGTGACCGACGAGCGGTTCCGGCGCGGCGTTCCCACCCGAAGCTCGCTCACCTCGGCCCCCCGAAGTCCGTCGGATCCGAACGACCGAGGGCCGCAGATGGGACCGCGGCGGCCTCGGGTTACGGCGCACGGCGGTGCCCTCTTCCGGGTGCCCGTCCGCACGAATCCGGCGTCGTCCCCCCCGGTAGGGCGGGGCAGCGTCCGGGGCGTGGAGTCCCCTGCCGGCGGTCCAGGGCCGGTTCCGACGGACCGGGACCGCCGACAGGGGCCGCGGGGTCATGCCGGGGGGAGCCGAAAACCTCCCCAGCCCTTCCGGGGGTGCCGATGGACACCGTGTTCCACGTCCACACGCAGGCGCAGGGCAGCGCGTGCGAGGTGGCCGTGACCGGCGAACCGGACCTGGCCACCGCCCCGCAACTGCGCGCCGCGCTCACCCACGCCCTCGCCGGCCACCAGCAGTCGGCGTGGACCTGTCCGGAGTGACCTTCGGCGACTGCGTCGGCCTGAGCGCCCTGCTCGGCGCCGCCCGCGACCACGGCACCGACGGCGGGTACCTTTGGCGGTCGCGACAGGACCGATAGCGGGCCGCGCTCGTATCGAGGCATCCCCGCCGGCGGCCGAGCTTTGCCGCGAGCACGGTTCCGGTCACGGCCCGGTGCCGGTGGCGGCGTCCAGCGCGTAGGGCGTGCCATCGCGGGCCCCGAGGTAGACCATCCCGTCCGCTGTCGCGGGCGGGAAGGACGTGCTGCCGGTCGGGTACGTCCAGCGTTTGGTGCCCGTGGCGGCGTCCAGCGCGTGCACGGTGCCGTCGGTGGCGCCGACGTACACCACCGTGTCCGCGATCGCGGGCGACGCGGCCGTGCTGCCGGTCGGGTGGGCCCGGCTGTGCCCGCTGCGCCGTCTCGCGGAGAGCCGTCGCACGGACCCTGGAGTGGTCGTGGCTCCCCGCTTTTCAGAACTCCTATGCGTATGAAGCCTGTTCGCGCAACGTGACCCGCCACGTTCCAGGCGGGCGTGCAGGGGCGGCGGTGTCGCCGAGCGCGTCGTGGGGTAGATCGACGCGGCCTCACGTCCGAGGCTCGGGTCCCGGATACGAGGCCTTCGCCCGCCGGAGGAATGGCCGGCATCGCGACCACACCGGGCTGTTTCGGCGGACCGCAGGATTGGTCGGGACGTTGCCGGGTGGTGGGGTCGTTGTGCGTCGGTCGGCTGGGCACCCATCCGTCGTGGACGCGGCTACGAATGCTCGATGAGGACTGGAGGGAGTCTGCGTTGAGTGTGATCGAGGTTGCCCCGACTCGGATCGACCCGGTGCGTTGGCCCGATGTGGCCGAGGTGCCGAGGCGG
>NZ_JBVHLU010000083.1:0-50142 GCF_055558835.1 Embleya sp. NPDC025285 | reverse complement strand
GCCTTTTCCCCCCGACGCCTTTTCTTTTGTTTTGTGTTTTGTTCGTCTTGGTGGGGGAGGACCTTCTGGGGCCCGTTGTAGACGGGACCCCCCGCCCCCCCCCCCCCCCCGTCCCCCGGGGAAGGTACATGCGGCGGTGAGTGGCCGGGAGTGCCGGCCGCGGAGGATGTTGCGCAGCCGGCGGGTGGGGGCGCGATGCCGCGCCCTATCCGCATCCTTGGCCACCGCCGTTCACCACGATCGCGTGGCGCCGCCGGTGAGGGCATGGCCCGGAGAGCCGCCGGCACCGCTCGTCGTCGGTTGCCGGCCTCGGCGCCGGGCCGCTTCGTCGTGCCGGACCCGGCCCTCGCGCCGCGGATCCGGGGGAGCGCCGGTTCGGCGTATGCACGGGTGGCACGGGACCGGGGCTCGGCGACGGATCACCGGTGGCGACGCCCCCGAGTTCACGAGGCCGCTCGCGCCCGGTGGGCGCTTTCGCCGAGAAGCGCTCCTTCGTCCTTCTCGGTGGCAACCGCGGACGCGGAGAGGAGCGTCGCAGCGGCCAGGCTGCCCCAGAGCGCGGCCGGACCGTGCGGTGCGAGAGCGGTGAAGACCGCGGGGGAGACGGCGAGGCCGAAGCCCGTGGAGAGTTCGAAGCGGGCGAGGGATCGTCCCAGGACGTGGGCCGGGGCGAGGGCGGTGACGAGGGCGGTGGCACTGCCGGCGTAGAGGATCTCGCCGACGGTGCAGACCACGGACATCACCGCGACGGCCGGGGCGGCCCAGCCGTGCCCCAGTGAGGTGACCGCGAGGAAGCCCAGGTAGGACGCGGTGAGTACGACACCGGCCAGGGCCAGCACGGTGCGCCGGGAGAACCGGGACATCAGTACGGTGAGCGGAACCTGCAGCGTGACCACCAGCACCGTGTTGGCCACGAAGATGGCCGCCGACCACACGGGCGATGCGTGCAACTGCGTCACCAGCACCAGCGGGAGCGCGATCTCGGGGACGTTGAGGCAGAAGACGTACACCACGTTGGCGGCCAACACGGCGCGCATACGGGGAGCGGACCCCTCGTCCCGGTCCTCGACCGCAGTGGCGGCCGGACGTGCGTGCAGGTGGACCGACCACGCCAGGGCCGCCGCCGTGAGATAGGCGAGCCCGGTGACGGCGGCCAGTGCCTGCAAGGCGGTGGCTCCGCCCGCCAGGCACACGGTGGCGAGGAGCGCGCCCACCCCCAGGCCCGCGTTGCGCAGGGCACGGCCCGCCGCGAGAGCGGCGTCGCGTTCCCGGCCGTGGGCGATCGTGGCCACGAGAGCCGCGTGGGCGGCCGGCCACGCCTGGTTGCCGATGCCGAGGAACAGCGCCGCCGCCGCGAATACCCAGACCTGCCCCGCCGGGGTGGCCAACAGCAGCGCCACTCCCAGCACCCGCACCAGCATCGACGCCGCCACGACCGTGCTGCGTGCGCCCCGGTCCAGCCATCGACCCACGGCGGGCATGCACACCAGGCCCACGACGACGCCGACCGTCATGGCGATACCGGTGGCGGGAGCGGACAACCTCAGCACCGTCATCCCGTAGAGCAGCAGAAAAGGCCGCAACAGGCCGGTGCCGAGCGCGTCCACGGCCAGGGCGACGGCGTAGCGGGGGCCTCCGGAGGCACGGACGAGGGCGCGGGGCCGGATCTTGCTGGTGGTTGGCATGGCGACAACGGTGCTTTCGGCCGCCGGGTTCGCCCGCGTCGGTTGACGGACACCGTCAATCGACGCCGTCGCCGGTCGGACGGTCGGTGATGATGAGGGGGTGACCTTGAGGATCGACATCAGCGGCCTGCCGTCCGAGCGAGTGCGGTTCGCCGCATCCCCGCTGGCCGAACTGACCGCGATGCTGCACGTGCTGGCCGAACCCGGACATCATCCGCAGTTCGCCGCCTGGGCCGGGGACGTCTGGGCCGGGCTGTCACCGGAACTCGCCGAACGGTTGCGGGAGGCGGACTTCCTCTGGCGCTCCTCACAGGCCGACTTCCTGATCCCCGCCCGGCCCCGGCCGACCCTCGCCGAGGAGCTGCGCGACGTGGACCGGATCGACGACGAGAGATATGTGACCGCCGCACTCGTCACCACATGCGGCGGCAACCGGGTCCGCTTCGTCGCGCCCTCGCCGCTCACCGACGCCACCGCCCGCGAACGTGCCCTGGATCTGGCCCAGGCCCGCGGCGCACGACAGGAGGCCTTCGCGGAACGGCTGCTCGCGGACCCGGCCACCGTGCGGGTGTGGGTGCGCGAAACCCTCGAACAGTGCGCCGAGGCCTTCTTCGACGCCGCTTGGTCGGGCGTCGCCGTACAACTCGCCACCGACCTGCGCCTGAAGAACGACCTGCTGAAGCGCAAGGGCATCGGGTCGGCCCTCGCATCGGTCTCCGGCGCGATCGCGCTGGCACCGGACGGCGACCGCATCGTCATCGACAAGCTGCAGGACAAGGCGACCACCGCGCACGACACCGGGGTCACCTTCATCCCCACCGTCTTCAACCGCCCGCACCTGGTCGTGGTCCACGCGCCCGGGTGGCATCCGGTGGTGCAGTACCCCGTGGCCGAGTCGGGCCCTTCGGAACCGGTGCCACTGGAAACGGTCACCCTGCGCCTGGAGGCACTCGCCCATCCGGTACGGCTGCGCCTGCTGCGCACCCTGGCCCGCGGCCCGCACACCACCGGCGAACTGGCCCACGTCTGGGAGTTGTCAGCCCCGGAGGTGTCCCGTCACCTCGCCGTCCTACGCCGCGCGGGTCTGCTCACCGCCCGACGCCAGGGCCGTTACGTCCGCTACACCCTCAACCTGCCCGACGTGACAACTCTGGGCACCGACCTGCTGGCAGCCGTACTGCGCTGACCGACCCCGAATCGCCGAAGCCCCCGGGCGCCCTCGCCGCCGCGTCATCATCGGCGACGACCGCGCAGTTCGCTCATGTGGCCGCGGCGTTCCGGATTTCGATGATGTCCGGGAAGGTCCCGTACGGTCCCATGGCTCCCCAGGCGAGCCGGCCGGTGAACGGGACCGACAACTCCTGCGGCGGCACCGGCACCAAGACGTGGTCGCTCGTCTCGAGCACCGCCAGGGTTACGTGCGGGCGATAGTCCGCGCCCGCCGAGGTGAGCGTGCCCAGTGACAACTCGCGGGCGTGCCCGAGCACTTCGCGGTGTGCCGCGTCGAGGTCGGCGCTGCGGAGCGCCTCCGACCCGACGTACACACCGCCTTGCGGCACGTAGGGGTCGCCGGTCGCGAACGCGGCGATCTGCGTACCGGACAACACCACGGGCAACTCCGCCGGGACCGTCGCGCAGGTACGCCCCCACAGCTCGGCGGCCTCCGCCCGACCACAGTCGACGTGCAGCAACGTCAGGTGCGGTCGGCGCACTTCGTCCACACACATGATCGTGGGCACATCGTGGGCAATGGAGCGGGCATACGCCACCAGGCGTGCCGATGTCCGCGTGTCGGGCAAGAGAATGATCCCGTAGGGCATCTGCCGTCACCTTTCGTTCTCCCGAGCCGGCGCCGTCCCCGCGGCCCTCGGTGCTCCTCATGCTGCCGTGTCGCTCCCTCGCAGACGGCCCCCGCGCGCAAAGCGGCCGACCACCGCGCGCACCGCACTCCCGGCCCGCCGCCGGACCCGCCGGCCAGGGGTCCTCACCCGTATGGGTGCCCCGGGTTGCGGTTCGGGGATTCCGTTCGCGTTCGCTCGCGATGAGGCGCACGATGGAAGTGGTGGACTCCGAAGGAGATGATTCACCATGCTTGCTGTGCGTTCGATCAACGAGGCCGACGAGAGCCGCGACATGCCGCACGGTCACCTCGACGTAGTCAGTTTGGAAGGCGTCGATTTCGGCGTTGCCCGATTCGAGCCGGGCTGGCGGTGGTCGCAGGATGTCGGACCCATCGCGGGGACCGACAGTTGCCAGTTCCACCACAACGGTTACGTGGCCCAAGGGCATCTGCACATCCGCATGGACGACGGTGAGGAGAAGGATCTCGGCGCGGGTGACGTCTTCGTCTGCGATCCCGGCCACGACGCGTGGGTCGTCGGCGACGAGACCGCGGTCGTCTTCGACTTCGCCGGCAACATCCACGAATACGCCACGCCCGCCAAATAAACGAGGTCACGACGGCACGAGCGGGTAGGTCGAGGTACGAGCGCTGCACGACGACCCGGCGGTAGGCGTCCCGCATGGCGGCCGCGGCCACCACGAAGTCCGCGGACTGCGGCCCGCCACGCGGGTCGGCCCGGTGGTACGGAGCCGGCCCCGGGTCGTGGGGCGCGCTGCGGGTCAGTCCTGCGGTTCTGCAGCGATGATGTCCAGCAGTCCCGGGAATCGCCGCTCGACGTCGGCTCGACGCAGGCTGGCCATGCGGCTGTTGCCCCGGTCGACCTGACGGACCAACCCGGCCTCGCGCAGCGTGCGGAAGTGGTGCGTCAGGGTCGCCTTGGACACCGGCAGCCCGAAGGAACTACAGGTCCGCGCCGTGGCATCGGGCTCGTTGGCCAATTCGCGCACCACCCGACGACGCAGCGGGTCCGCCAGCGCCGAGAGCACCCGGCCGAGTTCGATCTCCTCGACGTCCGGATGACCTTCGTCGTCGGGCATGCGGCCACCTCTCTTCCAGGTACGACTTGCATCATACCTACTGTCTTGCTAGCGTCCACCGGGCACTAGGTACGAACTTCGTCTTACCTTCCGGAGGAGAATCCCATGCCCCAGCCGCTCACCCTCGTCGGCACCGCCCGGCCCAAGCCCGAACGCGCCGCCGAGTTGAAGCAGCTCCTGCTCTCGTTCGTCGAGCCCACACGAGCGGAACCCGGTTGCCTCGAATACCACTTCCATGAGGACCGCGACGAACCCGGAGTCTTCGTCTTCTACGAGGCGTGGCGCTCGCAGGCCGATCTCGACGCCCACCTGGCGCTCCCCCGGATGAGCGCCTTCTGGGAGAGCCGCATGGACTATCTCCAGTCCGATCTGGACATCCGTTTCCTCACCATGCACAGCCCCTACCGGCCCGACTTCTCGAACTGACCGCCGCCACCGCGCCGCCGCCGCCGGTCTCGATCGGTGCCCCGGTCACAGGCTCGCGAGCAGATCGTCGAGGGGAGCGGGTACCCGCTCGGAGTCGAGGGCCTCGACCAACAGCCGGCCGTAGCGGATCTTGCGGCCCTTCTTCGTACCGAGAAAGCGCCGCAGCCGCTGGTGCGAGGGCCGGTCCCGGTGTGCGGGTTGGCTCACGAAGGTCTGCCAGGCCCGAAGGTCGCCCTCGGCCGCGAGGATCTCCTCGACCCGTGCCACGCCCAGCGCGCGGACGAGTTCGTCCTCCAGGTCCGACACGCACACGAAGAACCCGCGGCGCGGTGCGCGGGCCCGCTCGAGAGCGCGGTCGTAGAAGCCCTGCTCGCCCTCGTCGCACAGTCCGGCCAGGCGCAGCCCCAGCCCCGGCGGCCCGAGCAGGCCTGCGTACCGGCCGACGCTCATCGCCCCGCCCATCGGCAGCGCGCACACCCCTTCGGAGGACAGGTCCCGGCCGCGCCGCGCGGCCAGCGTCTCGACGGCCGCGAGATCACTCGGCCCTTCCAGCAACACCGCGGTCCGCACGCGCAGTCGCACGGCCAACTCACCCGCAGGCCCGCCGGGGCCGCCCGCCGCCCAGCCGGTAAC
Organism: Embleya sp. NPDC025285; assembly: GCF_055558835.1. NCBI lineage: Bacteria > Bacillati > Actinomycetota > Actinomycetes > Kitasatosporales > Streptomycetaceae > Embleya > Embleya sp. NPDC025285. The sequence continues at coordinate 44,458 of NZ_JBVHLU010000083.1, read as the reverse complement.
CGCATCCCGGAACGCTCGCATGTCCACCATGCGCCGATTCTTTCCCGGTGCGAACGGACACGGCACGCAGTTTTCCCCGGCGAGGGAAGGCCCGGGCATCGAACAAGCCCGTCATGGAGTAATCGGCCATGAAGGAGAAGGACGCTTTTGCCGGTCTCGTGTGGAGCCGGTCGGAACAGCGCGCGGCACGCGGCGGCGCCGGCTTCGTGCGCGGGCCGGGCGGGCAGTCGGCCGACAGGCATGCGGCCGCCGTCGAGCGGGTGGGGCCGCGGCCGGGGCCTGGGCCTGGGCCGTCCCTGGGAGCGCTACACGGCCGACCGATGACGACCGGTTCGACGGCGCGTCTTGTGCGGCTCGCCGTCGAAGCCGGGCGGCTGCCGGACGGGCCGTCGCCGGGAACGGGCCGTCGTCGGCCGTTCGGCGTGGCGTTCCCATTTGTACAAGACCGCGGTGGCGGTTTCGGGCACCCTCGTCGGTGTCCGCCCGCCGACGGGTGGTTCTTCGCTGCCCACCGGCCCGTCACCAGGAGCTGCCCATGTCCATTCGCCGCGTGATGCCCGATTTTCCCTCGCAGGCCATGGCGGAGAGCCGGGACTTCTACGGCCTCCTGGGCTTCGAGGAGGTGATGAACCAAGGCTGGGTGATGACGCTCGCCTCGTCGTCGAACCCCACCGCGCAAATCACCTTCATGACCCACGACAAGACCGCGCCGGTCGTACCCGACGTGAGCGTCGAGGTCGATGACGTGGACGCGGTCCATGCGGCGGTACGGGCGAGCGGCGCGGAGATCGTGCGCCCCTTGCAGGACGAGGAGTGGGGAGTACGCCGGTTCTTCGTCCGCGACCCCAACGGCCGGGTGGTCAACGTGCTGACGCACCGCCAGGGTTCGGTCGGCGCCGAATGAGGGTCGCGCTGCGGATCGTGGGCCGCGAGGGTCCGTGCGTCGGCGGGTTCCGGGGTCGGCCGGCGCGCCGGTTGCGCGGACGCGCCTCGCCCCTCCTTCCTCGTGCCGTCGGGGTGGGCTCGGGTCTCGTGGTCGACACGGGAGAGGCTCGATGCTACTTTCGGAACATGTTCGGAAAGTCGATCGGGCCGCGCCCTGGACCGGAGTCCGCGATGACGGCGCAGACGGGAGAGCGATGAAGGCCACCGACCTCGCCCAGGCGGAGGCGCAGTCCATACCGCCGCCGGCGGCCCTGCCGCCATCCCCGCCATCCCCGCCATCCCCGCCGGAGGCCGACGCGGCGGCGGGGAAGAGCCTGGTGCGGTTGTTGCGCCCGTACGGATGGAGCTTCGCCGCCGTTGTCGTCCTGCAGGTCGTCGGCGCGCTCGCGGGTTTGGCGCCGCTGCTGGCGGTCGTCGAGTTGGGCCGCTCCCTGCTGTCGCCCGGCCCGACCGATCGTGATCACGTCCGGATGGTCGTGATCGCGGGCGCCGGCGGCATGTTGGTCCGGCTGGTGTTCACGGCGGCGTCGTCGGGGATCGGGCACATCCTCGACGGCGGGGTGCAGCTGATGTTCCGTCGGGAACTGGCCGCACGGTTGGGGCGCGTTCCGATCGGTTGGTTCTCCCGGCGGCGAACCGGCGAACTGGCCAAGGTGGTGGGGGAGGACGTGAGCGCCGTGCACCCCTTCATCGCGCACGCCCCCGGCGAACTCGTCTCCGCGTTCGTGGTGCCGCTCGCGTCGCTGATCTACCTGTTCACCATCGACTGGCGACTCACGCTGATCACGTTGATCCCGGTGGCGCTCGCCGTGGCGATGGTCCCGTTGATGATGACGCCGACCCGGCTGGGCGAGCAGCAGGAGTTCGACGCGGCCATGGGGCGGATCTCCAGTTCCGTCGTCGAGTTCGTGCAGGGCATCTCGGTGGTCAAGGCGTTCGGCGGATCCGGGCGCGCCCACCGCAAGTTCCGCACCGCCGCGGACGACTTCGTCGACACCTTCCACCGCTGGGTGCAGGGGCTGTCCCGGATCGCCGCCGCGATGCAGCTGGTGTTGTCGCCGCCGTTCGTGCTGCTGGTCGTGCTCGTCGGCGGCGCGGCGCTGATCACGAACGGCGGCATGGACCCGGCCGATCTGCTGCCCTTCCTGCTGCTCGGACTGGGCCTGACCGCGCCGGTGGCGGCTCTCGGCCACGGCTTCGACGACATGCAGGCCGCCGGGCGCGCGGTCGGCCGGATCCGGGACGTCCTCGACGCGCCGGTGCTACCGGAGCCCGATCACCCGGTCGCACCACGCGGCCACCGGGTGGAACTGCGCGACGTGCGATTCGGCTATGAAGCCGAGCACGAGGTGCTGCGCGGGATCGACCTGGTGCTCGAACCGGGAACGGTCACCGCGATCGTCGGGCCGTCGGGAAGCGGAAAGTCCACGCTGGTCCAGTTGTTGCCGCGATTCTTCGACCCGACCCACGGATCGGTCGCCCTGGGCGGCGTCGATCTGCGCGAGCTCGACAGCCGGGAGCTCTACCGGATGGTCTCCTTCGTCTTCCAGGACGTCCGCCTGTTGCGCGCGTCCGTCGCGGAGAACATCGCGCTCGCCGTACCGCAGGCCGACCCGGACGACGTCGTGCGTGCCGGCCGACTCGCGAACATTCACGATCGCATCCTCGAACTGCCGCGCGGATACGACTCGGTGATCGGTGCGGACGTCGGACTGTCGGGAGGCGAGGCGCAGCGGATCTCGATCGCCCGCGCCCTGCTGGCCGATACACCCGTGCTGGTGCTGGACGAGGCGACCGCGTTCGTCGACCCGCAGACCGAACACGCGGTGCGCCGAGCCCTGGCGACGCCGGGCAGCGATCGCACCATGCTGGTCATCGCGCATCGCCTGGAGACGATCGCGGACGCCGACACCGTCGTGATGCTGGAGAACGGTTCGATCGTCGAACGCGGCAGCCCCACCGAACTCATGGCGCAGGACGGAAAGTTCGCCGCGTTCTGGCACACCCACCGATCGGCTGTCGCCGACGAGGGGGGCGCCCCCGAAAACGCGGCGCAAGGAGACGAGTCCCGATGATCCGAATGTTGCTGCGTGTGCTGGGCAACGAGCACGCCCGGCCGATGCGCCGCACCGTGGCGCTGATGACGACGGCCGCGCTGGCCGAGGGCCTGTCGTACGCACTGCTGGTCCCGGTGCTGCGGGCGTTGTTCGGGAGCACACCCGAGGACGCCTGGCCCTGGTTGATCGCGTTCGGGGGCGCGGTCGCGGTCTACGCGGTGCTGCGCTACAGCGGCGACCTGTCCGGATTCCGGATCGGGACCACGGTGTTGCGGGGCACGTACCACCGACTCGGCGATCACATGGCCCGGTTGCCGATCGGCTGGTACAGCGCGAGCCGCGTCGGGGAGGTGTCCACGCTGGCCAGTCGGGGCGTCCTGGAGGCCATGGGCGTGATCGCGCATCTGCTGGCACCGCTCGTCTCCGCCTGCGTGACCCCACTGACCATCGCGGTCGTGATGCTCGCCTTCAACTGGCAGATGGGGCTGGCCGCGTTGGCCGCCGCACCGATCGTGGCGGCGATCCAGATCCGGACCGCACGCTCGATGGCCGCCGCCGACGCGGAGCGCACCGAACGCGACCACGAGGCCACCGGGCGGGTGATCGAATACCTGCAGGCCCAGCCGGTGTTGCGGGCCGGCGGCCGGACCGTCGAACGCTTCCGGCTGCTCGACGACTCGTTGCGGGAGGTGCGGCGCACGTCCCGCCGTTCCACGCTGTCGGCGCTGCCCGGCGTGGTGGGACTGACACTCGTGGTGCAGGCGATGTTCACCGTGCTGCTGGTCCTGGGCGCCTACCTCGCGCTCGAAGGGGACGTCGGCGCGGCGGAGGTCCTGACGATCCTGGTGTTGGCGGCCCGCTGCGCGGATCCGTTGCTGTCGCTGACGGACATCGCCGGCAAACTCCGCGGCGCGCGTTCCGTGCTGGCGGGCCTCGACGCGGTGCTGCGCGCCGAGCCGCTGCCGGAAGCCTCCGAACCGATGCAACCGGTGGGCCACGGCCTGGAGTTCGAGTCCACGGTCTTTCGACACGGCGACCGTACGGTGATCGACGACGTGTCGTTGTCCGTGCCGGAGGGACAACGACTGGCCGTCGTCGGACCGTCGGGATCAGGCAAGAGCACCCTGCTCCGGCTGCTCGCACGGTTCCACGACGTGGACGCGGGCGCGGTGCGGGTGGGCGGGGTGGACGTGCGCGCGATCGATCCGCGCGTGTTGATGGAGCGGTTCGCCATCGTCTTCCAGGACGTCTATCTCTTCGACGGCACGATCGAGGAGAACGTACGCCTGGGCCGTCCGGACGCCGACGACGCGGAGGTGCGGGCGGCGGCGACCGCGGCCCGGCTGGACGAGGTGATCGAGCGACTGCCCGGCGGATGGGCGACGCACGTCGGCGAGGGTGGAGCGCTGTTGTCCGGCGGCGAGCGCCAGCGCGTCTCGATCGCGCGCGCACTGCTCAAGAACGCGCCGATCGTGCTGCTGGACGAGGTGACCTCGGCGCTGGACCCGGTGAACGAGGCCGCAGTCCACGACGGCATCGAACGCCTGATGGCGGGCCGGACGGTGGTGATGGTGGCGCACCGGATGCGAACCGTGCAACGCGCCGATCGCATCGTCTTCCTGGACGCGGGCCGGATCGTCGAATCCGGCAGCCACGACGAACTGCTGCGCCACGGGGGTCGCTACGCCGAGTTCTGGAGTGTCTCGCCTGCTCCTGCGTTGAGTTGACGCGTCGAGCCGGCCCGTCGGCGCGGGCCCGCCGCCCGCCCGTTGTCGGCGGGCGGCGGGCGGCGTGCCGGATGCCCGCGACGACGCGAAAGTGTGTACCATCGAGCCCGTTGCGCGACGCGCGCAACCAACACGAGGAGGTGAGCCCGATGAACAACCGCATGGCATGTGTCGGTATGAACCGGGCCCTCCCGTTCGCCGCGTCCGTATGACGCATTCGGGAGTGCCCCGCGCGTGAGCGCGCTCTCGAAACGAAGGAACCATGACAGTCGAGACCTTCCGGATCTCCGTGTCCGACGACGTCCTGCACGACCTGCGGACCCGTCTGCGCCGTACCCTGTTCACCACCGCCTCCGACTCCACCCGCTGGGCCGCCGGTGTCGACCCCGGGCAATTGCGCGACCTGGTCGCCTACTGGGCCGACGACTTCGACTGGCGCGCGGCCGAGACGGCACTGAACGCCCATCCCCAGTACACCGCCCAAGTGGCCGAAAAGCGTGTGCACTTCGTGCACCTCAAGGCCAGGCGGGCGGAGGGGGCGCCGGCGGCGATGCCGCTGATTCTCACACACGGCTGGCCCAGCAGCTTTGTGGAGATGTTGCGCGTGGCCGGGCCGCTGACCGATCCGGCGGCCTACGGCGGCGACCCCGCCGACGCGTTCGACGTGGTGATCCCCTCCCTGCCCGGCTTCCTGTTCTCCGAGTTGCCCCGGGGGCCGTTCACCCGTCGCGGCGTCGCCGAGATCTGGCACGAGTTGATGACCGAGACGCTCGGCTACCCGCGCTTCGGCGCGTTCGGCGGGGACATCGGCGGTGGCGTCAACCAGTGGCTCGGCGCGCTGTACCCGAAGGAGGTCGCCGGCGTGCACCTGACCTCGGCCGTGATCTCCGCCGACTTCGGGACCGCCCCGCCGACCGCCGACGAACAGGCGTTCCTGGACGCGCTGGACGCGTACGACCAGGGTGATCAGGGCTACAGCGAGATCATGTGGACCAGGCCGGACACGATCGCCGCCGCCCTGGCCGACTCACCGGCCGGGCTGTTGGCCTGGATCGCCGACAAATACCGGGACTGGAGCGACTGCGGCGGCGACCTGGAGACCCGCTGGGACCGGGACACGCTGCTGACGGTGGCGACCCTGTACTGGGCCACCGGGAGCATCGGCTCGTCGTTCCGTCAGTACTACGACTACCCGAAGAACACTCCCGTCCCGCCGATCACCGCCCCGGCGGCGATCACCCTGAGCAATGAGCCCGCCTTCCGCAACTACCCGCGCAGCCTCGCCGAACGTGTGCACACCGACCTGCGCCACTGGCACATCCCGGAGCGCGGCGGCCACTTCATGGCGCACGAGGAACCCCACCAGGTCGTCGCCGACCTGCGGTCCTTCTTCCGGCCGCTGCGGTCGAGCGGCGGGTGAGCGGGTGCGCGGGTGCGCGGGTGAGGGATTGAGCGGGTGATCGACGCGGGGCGCTCGGCCGAAGGTTTCCGGTCGGGCGCCCCGCGCGGCTCCGCGCATCTCCCCGCCCCGACGGATGGCCGGTCGGCCGATACCGGCCTCGCACGGTCGCCCCGGTGGGGCGGTCCCGGGTCGGCAGGGTCGGTGGGTACCGTGTTTCCGGTGACCCCAGTCGACGCGGGCGTGGACGCCCTTGACCGCCGTATCATCGCCGCCCTCCAGGTCGACGGCCGCGCCTCCTGGCGTCGGATCGCGACCGCCCTCGGCGAACCCGAGCGCACCGTGGCGCGCCGAGGGCTGCGCCTGCTGGAGACCCGATCGGTGACCGTGACGGGCCTCGTCGCCGGCGGTGACACGGTGATCGTGCGGCTGAACTGCCGGCCGGGGCAGGTCCGCGAGGCGGCCATCGCCGCGGCGTCCGGCAGCGGCACCGTGTTCGCGTACGTGCTGGCCGGCTCGGTGGACTGCGTGGCCGAGGTGCAGTGTCCGCCCGATCGGCTCGCGCGTTTGATGTTGGAGGAACTGCCCACCCTGCCCGGCCTGGTCTCCCAACAGGTCGCGCCGGTGTTGCGGTACTTCCGCACCGTGCACGAATGGCAGCCGGACATCCTCGCCCCGGACGAGGCGAGTGCGCTCGCGCGGTTTCCCACGCCGACCGAGCACGTCGAGCCGGCGGATGCCGACGTCGGCCCGGAGGAGTGGAGCATTCTGCACGCGCTTGCCGAGGACGGCCGGCGAACGCACGAGGAACTCGCCGCCATCGCGGGTGTCTCCGAGGCCACCGCGCGCCGCCGGGTGGAGGCGCTCACCCGTTCCGGCATGGTGAGCATCCGTGCCTCGACCGAACCGGCCCTGCTCGGCTTCCCGGTGGAGGCCATGTTGTGGATCCGCACCCGGCCCGACGACGTCGAGGCGGTGGGTCGGCTGCTCCTCGACTCGCCGTTGGTGCGCTACGCGGCGGTGGTGATGGGGGAGTACCAGATCCTGGTCGACGTCGTGCAGCCGTCGAAGCAGGCGCTGCACGAGTTCCTGACCACCTCGCCGTGGGTGCGGCGCGTGGAGGCGGTGCAGTCGCACCTCGTGGTCGAACCCCTGATGCGCAGCGCGACCCCGACCCCACGACTGCGCGAACTGCTCGGTGCGCGGGTCGGGGTCGGGGCCGGGCGCGGGGCCGGCGTCGGCTGACTCGCAGGCGGTACGGCCGGGTTCAGCGGGCCGCTCGGGCCTGGGCGAACTCCTCGGCGATCGCCGTGCCGAGTCGGTCGAGGAAGTCGCCCGGCGCGAGCGACCCGGGTTCCGCGACCTCGGCGACTTCGGCGGCTCCCGCGATTTCCGCGACTCCGGGGGCTCCGGCGATTTCCGCGACGACGCGATGCACGATTCCGGCTGCCAGCAGGGCCCGGGCGCCGATTCGTTGTTCGTCGGCGAGTTCGGCGGCCCGGGTGGTGTCGCGATGCACGATCGCCGACGCGCCCTCGGGCGGTAGCGGGGCCAGCCACGCGTGTTCGGCCGCGATCCGGCGCACCGCCGGTATCAGCGCCAGCGCGGCGCCGCCCGCACCCTCGCCCAGCAGCAGACCGACGGTCGGCACGGGGGAGGACCCGAGGTCGGCCACACAGCGGGCGATCTCGCCGGCCAGGGCTCCCTCCTCGGCGGCCGGGGTCAGCGCGGCGCCGGCGGTGTCGATCACGGTCAGCAGCGGCAGGCCCAGTTCGGCGGCCAGCCGCATCCCGCGCCGCGCGGTGCGCAGGCCGCCCGGTCCCACGGGGCCGCCCACGGCCGCCCGTTCACGATCGTGGCCGACCACGACACAGGCCGTACCGCCGATCCGGGCGAGGGCGATCCGCATCGCGTCGTCGCGCTCACCGGCCCCGGTCCCCGACAGCGGTACGAGCGTTTCGGCGCGGCGCAGCAGGTCGGCGAGCCCGACACGGTCCGCCCGGCGGGTCCGGACGACGGACCGCCAGACGCCGTGTGGCGCGCGGGCCGGACGAGGACGCTGGTTCGGGGGCGCCTGGAGGGGACTCCCGTACCGGTCCGAGGGCGCCGCGCCGGGATCCGGCCCCGAGCCCGAGTGCGCCGAAGTGGTTCGTGCCGTGGTGGTGGCTCGTTCCCCGGACAGCAGGTCGAGCGTCCGCGCCGTGCGGCGGCGCAGTTCGGGTGTGGTCGCCACCGCGTCCAGGACGCCCCTGCGGTACAGGTTCTCCGCCCGCTGCACATGCTCCGGGAACGGTGCGCCGTGCAGCGCCTCGTACACGCGCGGCCCCAGGAACCCGATCAGCGCCCCGGGCTCGGCGGTCGTGACGTGTCCGAGCGAGCCCCAGGACGCGAACGCCCCGCCGGTGGTGGGGTGGCGAAGGTGGACCAGGTAGGGCAGGCCCGCGGCCTTGTGCGCGACGATCGCCGCGGTGATGTCGATCATCCGCACGAACGCAGGCGTGCCCTCCTGCATCCGGGTGCCGCCCGAGACCGGTGAGGCGAACAGCGGCAGTCGTTCGGCGCCGGCCCGACGGATGGCCGCCACCAGGCGGTTCGCGGCGGCGTCCCCGATCGATCCGGCCAGAAAGCCGAATTCGCCGAGGAGCACGGCGATCCGGTGCCCGGCGATGCGCCCCTCGCCGGTTCGTACCGACTCGTCACTCCCGCTGCGCGCGCGGGCGTGCGCGAGGGCATCGGCGTACGGGCCCGGGGCGGCGTTCGGCGGGATCGGTTCGTCCCAGGAGCGGAAGCTGTCGGGGTCGAGCAGGTCGGTGGCGAAGGCGAGGGCGGTGGGCCGACCGCGGGTCGCGGCGGCGGGTGTCATCGGCGCGTCCCCACGTCGGTGCGCGGGGCTCGGTGCACGTCGGCCGCGACGACGTGCCCCGCGTCGCGATGCGCGTCGTCGGCGGCCCGGGACGGGTCGCAGGGGTGCGCGTCCGAGGGGTGTTCGTCCTCGGCGTCCCGCGCGTCCAGCCATGCCCGCACGCTCGCGTCGTGTTGGCCGAGGGTGGGCGGCGCGGTGTGCTCGCGGCGCCCCCCGTCGTCGAAGCGCCAGGGCGGTCCGGGCAGTTCGATCGCTCCGAGCGTGGGGTGCTCCACCTCGACGACCAGGCCCTGCTGCCGGGTCTGCTCCCACGCGTACACCTCGTCGATGCCGCGCACCTTCCCCGCGGGCACCCCGGCCGCGTCGAGCCGGGCAAGCCAGTCGGCGGCGCTCGCGCCGGCGAAGACCGCCGTCAGTTCGGCCGCCAGCTCGTCGCGCCGGCGGACCCGGTCGCCGTTGCCGGCGTAGCGCGGGTCGTCCGGATCCAGGCCGGTGACGGCGGCGAGGGCCCGCCACAGCGCCGGGCTGCCGGCGGCGAGTTGGATGTCGCCGTCGGCGCAGTGGAAAAGCCCGTAGGGAGCGATCGAGGGATGCTGGTTGCCGGTGGGCTCGGGGAGGTCGCCGGCGACGGTCCACCGGGTGCCCTGGAAGCTGTGGATGCCGATCATCGAGGACAACAGCGAGGTCCGCACCACACGTCCCCGGCCGGTGGCCTGTCGTTCCAGCAGCGCCGCGAGTACTCCCGAGACGCCGAAGATCCCGGCGAGCAGATCGGCGATCGGGGTACCGACCTTGGTCGGCGCGCCGGGCTCGCCGGTCAGGCTCATCAGGCCGGCCTCGCCCTGCGCGATCTGGTCGTAGCCGGCCCGCCCGCCGTGCGGACCGTCGTGGCCGAATCCGCTGATCGACAACACGACCAGGCCGGGATTGAGTTCGTGCAGGCGCTCGACGGTGAAGCCGAGGCGGTCGAGCACCCCGGGCCTGAAGTTCTCGATCAGTACGTCGGCCCGACGGGCCAGCCGGGTCACCAGGTCGCGGCCCTCGGCACTCTTGAGGTCGGCGGTGACCGACTCCTTGTTGCGGTTGCAGGCCAGGAAGTAGGTCGACTCGCGGGCGTCCGCCGGACCGACGAACGGGGGACCCCAGCCCCGGGTGTCGTCGCCGCCGCCGGGTAGCTCGACCTTGATCACGCGGGCCCCGAGGTCACCGAGCATCATCGCGGCGTGTGGGCCGGCGAGGGCTCGGGACAGGTCGAGGACGAGGCGGCCGTCGAGCGGGCCGCGGGTACCGGACGGATCGCCGGACATGGGACCCCTTACGTGTGCGATGTCTATTGACTGAAACAGTCAGAAGATAAGCATGCATGGCCGAATTCGTCTAGATCGGACCGTGTGTTTTCTTGTTCGATCCACAAGCGCAAGGTCGTGAACATCCGGACGGCTACTCGTCGGCCGAAAAGTTCATGCTGCTCAAACCCTTGACTGAATTCGTCAACGATCCGCAGACTGGCCCGGCCGCACCGGAGGCGAACCGCCTCCGGCCGCCACCCCACACCTCCCGCTTCCGCCGCCGCTCGCACCAGGACACCCATGACCGACGACATCCCCGACCTCGACGCCACCGACCTCGCCGCCCGTATCCGGCGGCGCGAGTTGTCCAGCCGCGAGGTCGTCCAGGCACACCTGGACCGCATCGCGGCGGTGAACCCCGCGATCAACGCGATCGTCACCCTCGACCCCGAGGGCGCCCTCGCCGCCGCCGACGCGGCCGACGCGGCGCTCGCCCGCCGGGAGGCCACCGGCCCACTGCACGGACTGCCGATCGCCTTCAAGGACACCCACCACACCCGGGGCATGCGCACCACCCACGGGTCCCCGCTGCACGCCGACGACGTGCCCGACCACGACGACCCGCTGGTGGCCCGGGTCACGGCGGCCGGCGCGATCCGGATCGGCAAGACCAACGTCCCCGAGTTCGCGGCCGGCTCGCACACCTTCAACACCGTCTTCGGCACCACCCGCAACCCGTACGACCCCTCCCGCTCGGCGGGCGGCAGCAGCGGCGGGGCGGCCGCGGCCCTCGCGGCCGGCATGCAGCCGATCGCCGACGGCAGCGACATGGGCGGCTCGCTGCGCAATCCGGCGTCGTTCTGCAACGTCGTCGGCCTGCGCCCCACGCCGGGCCGCGTCCCGCAGGCCCCCTCAGGCAGCAGTTGGCAGACGCTGGCGGTGGCCGGCCCGATGGCCCGCACGGTCGCCGACACCGCGCTGCTGCTCTCGGCGATGACCGGGCCCGATCCGCGCGACCCGATCGCCCTGGAGACACCCGGCTCGGCGTTCGCGGCGCCCCTGGACTTCGACCCGCGAGGGCTGCGGGTCGCCTGGGCACCGGACTTGGGCGCCGGCGTGCCCGTCGACCCGGAGGTGCTCGACGTCCTGGCGGACGCGGTCGCGGTGTTCGCGGACCTCGGCTGCCACGTCGAGTCGGACAGCCCCGACTTCCGCGGCGCCGACGACGTCTTCCGCACCCTGCGCGCCCACGAGTTCAACCTCGGCCTCGGCCACGTGCTCGATTCCTCGCGCGCGGCGCTCAAACCGAGCCTGGTGTGGAACATCGAGGAGGGCCGCAGGCTCGGCTCGGACGATCTCGCGCGCGCGACGATCGCGCACAGTCGGCTGTACGCGCGTGGCATCGACTTCTTCGATCGCTACGACGTGCTGCTGGCGCCGGTGAGCCAAGTCGTGCCCTTCGACGCCGACCTGGAGTACCCGCAATCGGTCGCCGGACTCGCGCAGCACACCTACCTCGACTGGATGCGTTCGGCGTACTACGTCACGCTGCTCGGCGCCCCCGCGCTGTCGGTGCCGGCCGGATTCACGCCCGGCGGCCTTCCGGTCGGCCTGCAGATCGTCACCGCGCCGCGGTCGGACCTGACCACGCTGCGGATCGGCGCGGCGTTCGAGGCCGCGACCCGACACGGGCGCCGACGCCCGCCCCGGGGCTGACCCCGCCCTCGTCCCCGCCGCGTTCCGTCCCCTCCAGGGAGCCCCGATGAGAAAACGCCACGCCGCATGGGCCGCGCTGCCCGTGCTCGCCTTCTTCGCAACTCCCTACCTGCCGTTCGTCAACGGCCCGCACCTGTGGCTCGGCCTGCCCTCGGTACTGGTCTGGGCCGTCCTGTGGACCGTCGGCTGCACCGTCGCGCTGTTCGCGATCGAGCGCTACGCCGATCACCCCGAGGACGACGACGAGGACGTCGAGCACGAGGTCGACGTCGAGTACGGGGACGACCTCGAGCACGGGGACGACCTCGAGCACGACGGCGCCGGGTCCGCCACGAAGGCCGCAGCCGCATCGGAGATCACGTCGTGAACAGCACCATGGTCATCACCGTGCTCGGCATCGTGGCACTCGCCGCGATCGGCGTCGGCGCCCGTCGGCCGGCCAAGGGCGAACTGGGCGAATGGACCGTCGGCAACCGGCGCTTCTCGGCCATGACCTCGTGGTTCCTCCAGGCCGGCGAGTCCTTCACCACCTTCAGCTTCCTGGGTCTGGCCGGTCTCGCCTTCGGGGGTGGCGTGGCGGCCACCTACGCGCTCGGCTATCTCGCCATTTCCCTCGTCACGATGTACTTCATCGGCCCGCGGACCTGGCGACTGGGCCGCGACCGCGGCTACCTGACCCAGGCCGACTTCTTCGCCGACCGCTTCGCCAGCCCGCTGCTGGGCAAGGTGGTCGCGGTGGTCGGCGCGGTGTTCCTGCTGCCGTACCTGCAGTTGCAGATCACCGGCCTGGGGCTGATCGTGCAACTGGCCACCGGCAGCAAGGCCGGCGGCCACCTGAGCATGGTGCTCGCGACCGTCCTGACCGCGGGCTTCGTATTGTGGTCCGGCATCCGGGGCATCGCCCGCGTGGCGTACGCCAAGGACGTGCTCATGGTCGTCGCGCTCGTCGCGCTCCTGATCGCGGTGCCGATGTCGGTCACCGGCGGGTTCGCGCACATCTTCGACACCGTCCGGGACAGCCACGCGTCATTGCTGACGGTCGGCGGCGACTACGACAAGACCTGGTACACCACCGCGCTGCTGATCAGCGCGATCGGATCGGGCCTGAACACGATGCCGCACCTGTGGCCGCCCGTGCTCTCCGCGCGCAGCGCACGCGCCCTGCGGCAGAACTACATCTGGCTCCCGCTGTACCAGGTCGCCCTGGCGGTCCCGGTGATCGTGGGATTCGCGGCCGTGCTCGAACTCTCGCCGGACAGCGCCGGCAACGGCGTGCTGCTGACCATGGCCGGGCACTCGATGCCCGGTTGGCTCGTCGGCGTGGTCGCGGTCGCCGCGGCCGCCGCCGCGATGGTGCCGTCGGCGGCGATCGTGATGGGCATCTCGACCCTGGTGTCGCACAACCTGGTGCCCGTACGCGGCGAGCGCAACCGACTCCGGGTCAACCACGCGTGCGTAGTGCTCGCGTCCGGCCTCGCCCTGATCCTGGCGCTGGGCCGCCCGGGACTGCTCGCCAACCTGCTGCTGCTCACCTACGGCGGTCTGTCGCAACTGGCGCCGGCCACGGTGATGGCGCTGCGCCGGCGCAACCCGCAGGCCGCGATGCCCGCGCTCCTGGGCATCACGACGGGCATCGGCGTACTGAGCTGGCTGACGTTCGCCCATGTCGACGTGGGGAGTTGGGACGCGGGGTTGATCGCCCTGGCACCCAATCTCGCGGTCACCCTCGCGGCGCACCTGCTGTGGCCGCGGCGCCCGGTCGCGGAGTCGATACCCGAGCACGCGGACCGCGCGCCGCGGAAGCCGAAGCCGGCCGCCGCGGGAGTGTGAGCGCACCCGATCGAGACCCGCCGTGACCGGATCTGCCTTCCGGTCACGGCGGGTTCGCCACGACGACGGGGCGATCTCGCCCGCTTCGTCTACTTCGCGTCCGTGCACCGTGTTCCGGCCGCCGGGAGGCTGCCGTCCACGAGGTAGGCGATGACGTTCGCGTCGACGCACTTGCTGCGGCCGAACGCGCCGTGGCCTTCGCCCTCCAGGGTCAACAGCGTCGCGTGCGCGAGATCCTTGGCCAGCTTCTCGGAAGCGGCGTACGGGGTGGCCGGGTCGCCCGTCGTGCCGACGACCAGGATCGGCGCGGCGCCCTCGGCCCGGATCACGTGCGGCTTCTCGGGCGTCCGATACGGCCAGAACTCGCAACCGGGACCCTCGATGTCGGATGCGACGGTGTCCTTCGAGAACAACGGTGCGTCGGCCTTGAGCTTCGCCAGGACCTGCTGGATCGCCTCGGGGGAGGGAGCGGGAGCGGCGCCGTCGGCACAGCGGATCGCCGCGCGCGAGTCCGAGCCGTTGTCGTAGTGACCCTTCTTGTCCCGGCCCAGGTAGTTGTCCGCGTAGAACAACAGCGCGCTGCCGTCCTTGCCGTTCATGGCCACGGTGAATGCCTCGCGCAGGTACTTCCACGAGGTTTCCTTGTTGCCGTACAACAGGCTCTTCGCGCCCGCCCAGCCGAGACTGGAGGTGAGTTTGCGGCCCTGGCTCGCGGTACGCAGGGGGTTGTCCTGCAACTTGTCGAGGAAGTCGGCGCCGATCTCGGCGGCCCGGTCCGGGTTGCCGCCCAGCGGGCAGCCCTTGCGGGCGGCGCAATCCGCGGCGAACGCGCGGAACGAGCGCTCGAAGCCGATGGTCTGGTCGATGGCCGCGTCGAGTTTGTCGGCCGCCGGGTCCACCACGGCGTCCAGGACGAGGCGGCCCACCCGGTCGGGGAACTCCTCGGCGTACAGCGAGCCGAGGTAGGTTCCGTAGGAGACGCCGAGGTAGTTGAGCTTGTCGTCACCGACCGCACCGCGCAGGACGTCCATGTCGCGAGCCGCGTTGCGGGTGCCCACGAACGGGAGCAGGTCGCCGGACTTTTCCTGGCAGGCGGCGGAGAACGCCTTGCCGCTCCGCTCGCCGTGCGCCTTGCGCTCGATCGGATCGTGCGGCGAGTCCTGGGCGTTGCGCTCGTCCCGGGTCTTGTCGTCCAGGCAGCGCACGGGCGAACTGTCGGCGACACCGCGCGGGTCGAAGCCGAGGACGTCGTAGCGGTCGTGCAGGACGCCGTCGAACTCGGTGAACGCGTACTTGACGAAGTCCTGGCCGGAGCCGCCGGGTCCGCCGGGGTTGAGCACGAGCGAGCCGATCCGCTGATCGGGCTTGGCGGCCGGATGTTGCATCACGGCGATGTCGAGCGACTTGCCGTCGGGAGCGGTGTAGTCCAGCGGGACCTTGAAGGTCCCACACCGGAATTCGCCCTCGTCCTTCTTGGGAGTCGCCGGATCGTCCTGGCACGCCTGCCACGAGATCTTTTGCTCGTAGAAGGGACGCAGCGCGGGGTCCGCCGCTCCCTTGGGCTTTGCCGGCGGCGGGGTGGGCGCCGGCGGCGCGGTCGTCACCGGTGTGGGAACGGGCTTCGCGACGGCGGTGTCGGACGCCCTGTCGCCGGCGCCGGAGGTGCACCCCGCGGCCACGAGCAAGGCTACGGCCACGGGTATGGAACGGCGGAAGGACGCCGCTCGAAAGGGAGTGATCACAGCTCAAGGACTACCACTCGGCGCTTCGGCGGCGCACGGCGATATCCCGCGTCGGACGAACGCATCGCTCGGGGCGGCGTGCCGGCACGCGGCCGGATGCACTCGACCCGGCGTACCGCGACCCGTGCGCCGGGCTGCACGGCCACGGTGAGCAGTGGGTGATCGAAAAGAAGTTCCGGGATGGCGATGAGTTTTCCGGGTGGGCCCGGTCTGATCAATCACAGCGTTCGCAGCGGGAACGAGAGCGACGCGAGACGCCGGAACACAGACACGGGAGCTTCCATGGCCACCACGCACACCGTCACCTCCGCCGACGGCACCACCATCGTGTACGACCGGCACACGCCCGCGGGTGACAGCAGGGGGACGGTGATCCTCGTCGGCGGCGCCTTCAGCTACCGGGGGTTCCCGAAGATGGTGGAACTGGCGCGGTTGTTGGTCGCTTCGTACGGGCTGACCGTCGTCGACTACGACCGTCGCGGTCGTGGTGACAGCGGCGACACCCCGGGGCGCCACGATGTCGCGCAGGAGATCGACGACCTGGCCGCGGTGGTCGCCGCCGAGGGTGGCTCGGCGGCGCTGTTCGGCTGGTCCTCGGGCGCGGGCCTGGCGCTGCGGGCCGCCGCCTCGGGGCGAATTCCCGGGATCGGTCGGGTGGTTGCCTTCGAGCCGCCGTTCGTCGTCGACCGCACCCGCCATGTGCCGCCGGCGGACCTGGGCGAGACCCTGCACGCACTGGTCGCCGCCGACCGACGCGGCAAGGTCGTGCGGTACTTCATGACCAAGGCGATGGGCATTCCCGCCCCGTTCGTGGGGCTGATGCGGATCACCCCGATGTGGTCCAAGCTCACGGCGGTGGCCGGCTCCACGCCGCACGACTGGGCGGTGATGGGCGAGTACATGCGCGGCGAGCCGCTCGACCCCGCCGACTGGGCGGGCGTACGGGTGCCGGTGCTGGTGCTCTCCGGCGCGCGCAGCGACGCGCTGCTGCGTACCGCGGCCCGGGCCGCCACCGCGGTGCTGCCCGATGCCCGGCACATCGAGATCCCGAAGCTCAGCCACAACCCGAACGTCGGGCTGCTGGCCCCGCCCGCCGGCGAGTTCCTCACCAACCAGTCGGCGCCGACGGGCTGATCGCCACAGCCCTTCCCGGGGGCGTTCAGCGACAGGTCATTGCAACGTTTGATGTGTAGTGTTTGCGTTCGGCGGCATTTCATTGCAACGATGTAACCTGCTATGACCTGGGAAAATAGTGGAAACTGACGGTCTTGTCGATTGACCTTCCGGTGAATGCAACTTAGCGTTTCCCCAGCTGGAAAACGGAAGGTCCCGGATCGCGAGTTGCGGAGGCGGCGCGATCCAACGCGCCCTGGCACCCGTCCCGGTGACCACCGCACCGACTACCCGACGTCGCCACCACGAGAAAAAGCGAGATGCTCAAATGCGCATTGTGATTGCCGAGTTCGTCAGCCTCGACGGTGTCGTACAGGCGCCGGGCCACCCGGACGAGGACACCGACGGCGGCTTCGCCCACGGTGGTTGGACCCACCCCTACTTCGACCCGGCGGTGATGGGCAAGGCCCTGGCCGAATGGAGTGCCGGTACCGGGGCCATGCTGTTCGGCCGCAACACCTGGCAGGTCATGGCAGCCGCCTGGCCGGAGCGCGCGGGCGACCCGTTCGCCGACCACATGAACAACGTCACCAAGTACGTGGTGACCAACACGCTCACCGACGACGACCTGACCTGGAACAACACCATCCGCATACCGGGCGACCAGGCCCTGGAGCAGATCGGGAAGCTGCGCGAGATCGACGGCGGCGACCTGGTCGTCACCGGCAGCGCCTCGCTCGCCCGTACTCTCATCGCCGAAGGACTCGCCGACGAACTCCGCCTGATGATCATGCCGGTGCTGCTCGGTGGCGGAAAGACGATCTACCCGGCCGACGGCGCCCTGCGCGCCTTCGACCTCGTCTCCACCGTCACCAGCGGCACCGGTGTCCACGTGGCCACCTACCGGGCCAAGGCCGCCGGCGCCTGACCGCCGATCACCCGTTCTGGGGACGGGTGATCGGCGCCAGGCCGAACCGGGGCCCTCCCGCGCGGCATGCGCTCGCGCATGGCCGCACGGGAGGCCCCTTCTCGGTTCCCGGCTCGGAAAACACACCGGTGGTCCGATACCCGAGTTCGAACCGGTGGGCCGCCCGGCCCTCCGCTCAAAGGTCGCGGTCCTTGCGCAGCGCCTGGAGCAGCCAGGTGAAGTCCGGGAGCAGACCGGGCAGCACGTGCCAGTCGTTGATGACCCACACCAGCCGCCAGTACCGCTCCACGCGCGGATCATCGATCCGTTCGAGGTGTCGGATCGTCCAGGCCGGCAGTTCCGCGTCGGGCACGTGCGGGTACGCGCGCGCGAGCACATGGAGGATGCCCTCGACGACGGGTTCGGCCGCCGCGCCGAGTGGGTCGATGCCCGCTTCCTTCGCAGCGGTGATCCGCTCGCGGAGGGCCTCCAGTACCTCGTCGGAGATGCCGGTATCGGCCCGGTCGCCCTCGCGTGCGGCCGACTTGCGCATGCGGTCGCGGAAATCCTCGTCGCCGATGAGCTCGTTGAGCTCGACCCACGCCCGAACCTGCTCGGGAGAGGGATCGTCGGGGAGGTCGGGGGCGGCGGCGCGCACCATGGTCGCCAGATCGAGGTAGGCGGGTTCGCTGCCGAAGGTGGCGCCGATGAAGTCGTCGATCAGGCGTCGGCGTTCGGTCGCGGTCAGTCGGGTGAGCTTGTGCATGAGGTTGGTCTCCTCCGGGCTGGAGCCATGGGTGGCCACGACTCGCAGGACACTTCGACGCAGCCGCAACGTCCGGATCTGTACGTCGACGGCGTCGAGGTGGGCCGCCGCGACCTCCGCCACCGACACCTTGCGGTCCAGCACCCGACGGATCGTGGCGAGGTCCAGGCCCAACTCCCGCAGCGTGCGGACCAGGTCCAGGCGCAGCAGTGCGTCGAGGTCGTAGAGCCGGTAGCCGGCGGGGCTACGACCCGAGAACGGCACCAATCCCGAGTCGGAGTAGAAGCGGATGGTCTTCACCGACAGTCCGGTGCGTCGGGCGACTTCCCCGATCGCATGCAGGGCCACGTCGTTCATGTCCCTCATCATGGCGTCTCCCCTCACTGGAGACTCAAGGACTTTTTGCCACCGCCGCGCCGGGCCGGCTCGCGTATTGCGCGTGCGACCTCGGCTTCGGGAGGTCAGGGAGGAGGGTCCAGGATCAGGTCGAGGGACAACGTGCCGCCCGTTCCGGTAAACGTGCCGACCGGACGGAAGCCGGTCTTCATCGGGACCGGGCTGATCGCGGTGCTCGGTCGGGCCGAGTCGTCGTCTGGTGTCGCCGTCTCGGTCATGGCTGCGGGGCTGGTTGCCCCGGCCTGTGGGTGACCGGGGGCCAGGGGTTTGTCGCCGGAGATGGGCAGGGTGCGGATGGTGGTTTTGCGCTGTGCGGGGGGCGGGGCTGCGGAGGGAAAGGGTTCTTGTGGCGCTATGGGACCCGGGACTGTGCGGTCACCGATTCTCGATGGTCAGGGTGACCGGGAGTCCCTTCCGGATGCGGCGCAGCAGGCGGCCGCCGTGTACCCTCGGCGCGTCGAAGCCGCGGCGGTCGTCGGCATCGTCGGGGTCCTCGTCGGTGACCAGGACCTCGGGGACGAGCAGCGCGGCCGGATCGCGGTCCTGGGCGAGTTCGAGATACGAGGGGGCGATCACGCCGCCGTGCAGTTCGCCGCCGACGAGGTCGGGGGAGAACTCGGCGGACAGGACCGTCACGGTCGCCCGCAGGTCGCCGTGGATCATGACGAGTTTGTCGGTCATGTTGCCGATGAAGGCGTCCACGTGCACGGTTCCCTGGACCAGGAGCTTGGCGTCGCCTTCGAGGTAGATGTTCCCGGCGCGTAGATCGCCCAGCACGATCAGTGCCGGGCAGCCGTCGTCCACATTGACGACATTGCCGTCGACGGTCAGATCGCCGTCGATGACGTAGCCCGTGCCGGTGGGTTCGGCCTCGTCCAGGTCGAAGTGGCCGGGTATCGAGGTGTTGCCCTCGTGTACGTCGTACGTCTCGTTGTACAGGTTCCCGTACGAGGATTCGGGGAACTCCCGCCGCTCGAAGAGTGCGACGGTTTCCGTCCAGTCGTGCGGGGTGCTTCGCAAGGTCATGGCGCGCACTGTTGCACACCTCCCGGACAGTCGGGGGTCGCCGGAGCCGGGGCTTCCTTCGATCGGCATCCGCGTTTCGCGTTGGGTGTCCCTCGGTACGCCACGCCGCTTTCGGTCGGCTCTCGGTTCGGGCTCGGCGGCTCGCGGCGCGTCCGGCTCGTCCGGGTCGGCTTGTGGTTCGGTTGCCGGTCCGCTTCCGGGTTCGTACCGCGCGGCTCCCGCCCTTCCGCGCCGGCTCCCGACCCGTGCTCGGCGCTCGCCGCGCCGTCCCGTCCGCCGCCGGGTGCCGTCGACTAACCTGGCCGTATGCGTTTCGGGGTGCTGGGTTCGCTCGGCGTGTGGTCGGATGACGGCTCGGAGAGCAAGGTCCCCGAGTCGAAGGCCCGCGCCCTTCTCGCGTGTCTCCTGGTGCATCGGGGGCGCCCGGTCTCCGCGGACCGACTCGTCGAGGACCTGTGGGGGGCAAGGCCACCAAGCGATCCCCCGGGAGCGCTGCAGACGAAGGTGTGGCGACTGCGGCGCGCGCTGGAGGACGCCGAGCCGGGCGGACGGCTCCTGGTGGTCTCGCGCCCGCCGGGGTACGAGCTGCGGGTCGGACCCGACGCGGTCGACGCGGACCGTTTCCAGGAGCTGCTCGGGCGGGCGCGGGCGGTCGCCGATCCGCGGACCCGGGCCGCCGTGCTGGCGGACGCGCTGGCGCTGTGGCGCGGTCCCGCGTTCGCCGACTTCGCCGACGAGGAGTTCACCCGCACCGCGGCGACCCTGCTCGAGGAGCAGCGGCTGACCGCGTTGGAGGAACAAGCCGAAGCCCGCCTCGAACTCGGCGAACACGCCCTCGTCGCAGACGAGTTGAGTGACCTGGTCGTCCTGCACCCGCTGCGCGAGCGGATGCGCGCCGCACACGTGCGGGCGCTGTATCTGGCCGGTCGCCAGGACGCGGCCCTGCGCAGCCACGCGGATCTGCGTACCCGGCTGGCCGAGGAACTGGGGCTCGACCCGGGGCCCGAACTGACCGCCCTGCACCACGCGATCCTCACCCAGGACCTCGCCCCGGCCGCCCCACCCGCGCCGGCCGCCCCTTCCAGCCGCCCGCCGAACAACGTGCCGGCCCTGCCGGCCGCACTGATCGGCCGCGACGAGGCGGTCGCCGAACTGCGACTGCTGTCGGCCGCGCACCGGCTGGTGACGCTCACCGGCCCCGGCGGCGTCGGCAAGACGCAGCTCGCGCTGGCGACCGCCGCGCAGCTCGGCGCGACGTTTCCCGCCGGCATCCACGTGGCGGAGTTCTCCGCGCTCGAACCGACATCCGCCACCACACGGACCGGTGCGTGGGCCGAGGTCGACGAGGTGGTCGGTGCGGTGCTCGGAGTGCGGGACGACACCATCCGCCCCGGGGACGAGCCGCTGTCGTCGGCCGCGCGCGTCGCGCACGCGCTGGGGGACCGGCCGGCCCTGTTGATCTTCGACAATTGCGAGCATGTCGCCGAACCCGTGGCCGAGTTGGCCGAACAACTGCTGAAGGCGGCCCCGGGCCTGCGCATCCTGGCCACCAGCCAGGTGCCGCTCGGCATCACCGGCGAGCAGCTGTGGGAGGTACCGCCGCTGCGGCAGCCTGCGTCCGCCGAAGGGCTGAGCGCGGCAGACGTACTCCGGTTCGGCGCGGTGGAGTTGTTCGTGGCGCGGGCCACCGCGTCCGCACCCCGTTTCGTCCTGGACGACAGCACCCTGGACGCGGTGGTGTCGATCTGCCGGCGCCTGGACGGCCTTCCGCTGGCCTTGGAGATGGCCGCGACGCGGGTACGGGCGCTGGGGGTACACGAGTTGGCCGCCCGCCTGGACGACCGTTTCCACCTGCTGGCGGTGGGTGCGCGCCGCGCCCCGGCCCGGCAGCGGACGTTGCGGGCGGTGATCGACTGGAGCTGGGACCTGCTCGGCGACCGGGAACAGGCGGTGCTGCGGCGCCTGGCCGTACACGCGGACGGGTGCACGCTCGCCGCCGCGGAGGAACTCTGCACCGGGGACGGCGTGGACCGGGCGGAGGTGCTCGACCTGGTGGCCCGGCTGGTGGACTGTTCGCTGGTGGTGATGACCGAGAGCCCGGGCGCCGAAGGACCCCGCTATCGGATGCTGGAGTCGGTGGCCGCGTACGCCGCGGAACGACTGGTGGAATCCGGCGAGTCCGCGGTCTACCGGCGCAGGCACCGCGCCTACTACACGGCGCTGGCCGAGCGGGCCGAGCCGCACCTGCGCGGCCACGAGCAGCGCCGATGGCTGCGCCGGCTGGACATCGAGAACGCGAACCTGCGCTCCGCGCTGGACGGCGCCGTGCGGGCCGGGGACGCCGACTGCGCGCTGCGCCTGGTGAACGCGCTGGCCTGGTACTGGTGTCTGCGTGGACGCAACAACGAGGCCCAACGCTCCCTCGCCGCGGCCCTGTCGGTCGATACGGATGCCCCCGCCGGGTCGGTGGCCGAGGCGACGGCCTGGCTGGGCGGTGTCACGCTGGCGCTCCGCGGCAGCGCGGACCCCGTCGGCGAGTACCGCGCCGCGCTGCGGCCGTACGAAACCGTCGACGACCCGCCGGCCCGGGCCCGGGCACAGTGGTTCGTGGCGTCCAACCTGTACGGCGTCGGTGATTCCTCGCCGAGCCTGCACCTGGTCGAGTCCGCGCTCGCGACGTTCCGATCGATCGGCGACCGGTGGGGCACGGCCGCGGCGCTCGCCGGCCTGGCCTTCCACGCGAAGCTGCGTGGGGACTTCGGCGTGCTGCGCGGCCATGGTGAGCGGAGCCTGGAGCTGTTCCGGGAACTGGGCGACCAGTGGGGGCAGTTGCGGGCCATGGTGCCGCTGCAGACGCTGGCCGAGGTGATGGGCGACTACGAACGCGCCGGGCGGCTGCACCGCGAGGGGCTGCGGATGGCCGAGGACCTCGGGCTGTGGCCGGAGGTGTCCTTCCAACTCTCGGGCCTAGGACGCGTCGCCATGCTCACCCGGGACTACCCGGGAGCCCGGGAGTTCCACGAGCGGGCCAAGCGGGTCGCGGTCGCGCAGGCGGACACCTTCGGCGAGCAGTACGCGGAGATCGGACTCGGGATGGGGGCCCGCCGCGCGGGTGACCTGGACGCCGCCGAGGAGCACATGCGGAATGTGCTGGAGGTGCACCGGCGGATGGGGTACGAGCCGAGCCTGCCGGCGTTGATCCTGGCCGAGCTCGGGTTCGTCGCCGAGCTGCGGGGCGAGACGGCGACGGCCCTGGAGTTGCAGCTCGAGGGTCTGTCCGCGGCCCGAGCATCCGGGGACCCCCGGGCGGTTGCGCTGGCGCTGGAGGGCCTGGCCGGCGCACAGGTGTCGGGGGGCCACGCCGACCACGCGGCGCGGCTGCTCGGCGCGGCTGCGGCGGCCCGCCGCTCGGTCGGTATCCCGTTGCCCGAGGGCGAACAGGACGACGTGGTCCGCATCACGGCGCGGGCCCGCGACATCCTGGGCGACGCGCGCTTCGACGCCGCGTACGGCACGCATGTCCCCTGGGACGGCACGTCGAGCGTGGACGCCCTCCTCGCCGACCCGTCCCTGCCCGACACCGCCCGAACGCGGACACCGAGCGACGAGTGAAGGCGGTCGAAGGCGGCCACGCCCCACCCGCCGATGGAACACGGCGGTCCGACACCCGCCGGGAATTCGGCCGTTGTCGCCCGCCGTGGCGGGATTGCGGCCGGGACGCTCGACACCCGCCGACCGGACCCCGTGTCGGGGGCGGTCGGCGGGTGTCGGCGCGCGGGGCGGTCGGCCGGCGGCGGGCCGGACGACAGGACGAGGTCGCAGACCTGCTGCGCGCGGTGCGGAAGGAGATGGGTGCCGAAGCACGGCTCGACTGCTTTCCGCCGAGTACGGGAACCCCGCCGAGGTGGCCGGCCTGGTCCGGCGTGTGCGCACCGCGACGGACCGGATCGATCTGCTCGTCGACAACGCCCGATGCCCCGGAGCGCGCACCCGGACCGTGAACGTTGCGGGCACCGAACCCACCTTCCGGACCAACTACCCGGCTCCCGCGCAACCGACGGACGGGCGGTGGACTCTCCCCCCGTGGGAGAGTCCACGATGGTGGTGTGCACGACGAACTTCTCACCATCGGGCGCTTCGCCCGCCTGTGTCGGCTCAGTGTCAAGCAGCTCCGGCACTACGACGAACTGGGACTGCTGGCACCGGCCCACGTGGACGCCGGCTCCGGGTATCGCTACTACGCGCCCGAACAGGCCCGGGACGCCCTGACCATCGGCCTGCTGCGGGACATGGATCTGCCGCTGGCCGTCATCGCCCGGGCGCTGGTTGCCGAGCCCGCCTCCAGGGCGCGGATCCTGGGTGCGGAACGGGATCGGCTGGCCGAGCGGATCAGCAGGGACCGGGCACGGCTGGAGATGCTGGAACGCCTGGTCGAAGGCGGCCTGCCCGGCTATGAGGTGACGATGGGCAGCGAGCCGGAGCGCCGGTTGGCGGTGGTACGAGCGGTCTGTGCCCCGGAGGGGATCGGAGCGACCGTCGCGGAGTGCGTGGGTCGGTTGTTGCCCGCACTCGCCGGGGCCGAAATCGCCTGGGAGCCACCGTTGTGGGCCCTGTACCCGCTGGATTTGGAAGACCGGATGGAGATCGCCCTCGGGGCGCATACGCCGCACGGGAAGGGCGTGCCCGGTCCGGAGTTCGAGGTGTTGCCCGGCGGCCCGGTGGCCGAGACCGTGCACATCGGGCCCTACACCCAACTGCCGCTGGCCTACAACGCGCTCTTCGCCGCCATCCACGAGCGGGGGCTGCGCCCGCGGGCGCCCGTACGCGAGGTCTATCTCGTCGCGCCGGCCGAGGCACCGCAAGAAGAGCTGATGACCCGGTTGATCATCCCCGTCCAGGAGGACACGGCATGACCACGCTCGAAGACATCGACATCCGCGGAATGCGGCACTGCGAGACGACAGCCCTGGGAGTGCTGTTGCGGCACCAGGGACTCGATCTGTCCGAGCCCATGCTCTTCGGGCTCGGCTCGGGTCTGTCCTTCATCTACTGGGACGGCAAGAATCTGGACTTCCCGTTCCTCGGCGGACGGGTCAAGCCCTTCGAGCTCACCAGGAACCTGGCCGAAAGACTCGACCTGGAACTCCTGGTCCAGGAGACCACCTCGCCGCGCAAGGCATGGGAGAACGTGGCTGCCTCCATCGACGCGGGTCGCCCCGTCGGATTGCAGCTGGACAGCTACCACCTGGACTACTTCGCGTCGAAGGTGCACTTCGGCGCCCATGTCGTGGCGATGTACGGCTACGACGACCACGACGCGCACCTGGTGGACACCGACCAGCAGGGCGGAGCGGTATCCACCAGCCTGATCAGCCTCGCCCGGGCCAGAGCCGCGCGCGGCCCGATGACCGCCAGGCACCGATCCTTCACCCTCACCGTGCCCGAGAACCCGCCCTCGGTGCAGGACCTGGTCATTCCCGCCATCACGGTCTGCGCCCACGCCTTCCTCAACCCGCCGATCGCCAACCTGGGTCACCGGGGCATCGAGAAGGCAGGCAAGCTGATACCCGGTTGGCTCCAGCGCACGGACACCCCGCGACGGGATCTGCCCCAGGCCGCCGTCCTGATGGAGAGGGCCGGGACCGGCGGCGCGCTGTTCCGCAATCTCTACCGCGACTTTCTCGCCGAGTGCGCGCAATGGATCGACAGCGGCCGGCTGCGCACCGGCCTCGCGCTGTACACGGAGGCAGCCATCATGTGGACGGAAGCGGCGGAACTGATCACGAAGGCCGGTGAATCGGGCGACGGAGGATGCCTTACGCAGGCCGGCGCCGTCGTCGGCGATCTGGCCCGCATCGAGCGTGAGGCCATGCAGGCGCTGAGTCGCCTGCGGGAGTGAGGCGTCGGCCGCGGCGTGCCGCTGCCCGCGCTCTACGCCGGATGCCCGATGCCCGATCGGAGCAGACGCCCGGCGCCCGATTGGACTGAGCGTCCAATGTTAGACTTCCCGTCCAATGCGAGGAAGGTGAACATGGACGTCTATCTCGACCCCCGCTCCGGCCGGACCTACCCACTCGACGCGCTGCGTTGGCAAGGCGACGACGGCGCGCCGCTGTTGGTCGGGCCGCGGCCGGGCATCGGGCCGAAGGACATCGAGACCTCCACGCGCTCCCTGTGGCGCTACCGCGCCGCGCTCCCGGGAGACGTCACCCGACCGGTGTCGCTCGGCGAGGGGTGCACCCCGCTCGTCGAACGGCGTTGGGGGGAAAGGGAGGTGCACTTCAAGCTCGAATGGTTCAACCCGAGCGGCAGCTTCAAGGATCGCGGAACCAGCGTGATGATGTCGCTGCTCGCCCAGCGCGGAGTGCGGTCGGTACTCGAGGACAGCTCCGGCAACGGGGGCTCCTCGGTGGCGGCCTACTGTGCCGCCGCCGGCATCCGAGCCCGGATCCTGGCCCCGGAGGGCACGTCCGCGGCGAAGGTGTTGCAGGCCCGTGCGTACGGTGCCGAGGTGGTGCTCGTGCCGGGCGGTCGGGCGGCCGCCGGGGAGCAGGCGATGCGCGAGGCGCGAACCACCGCGTACGCCGGCCACAACTGGCACCCCCTCTTCCTCGAGGGCACCAAGACCTTGGCGTACGAGATGTGGGAGGACCTGGGCTTCGCCGCACCGGACGTCGTCGTCACCGTCGCCGGCGCGGGCAGCATCGTACTGGGATGCGATCTGGGCTTCGGCGAGTTGCTCGACGCGGGTCACATCGACCGGCGCCCTCGGCTGCTGGTCGCCCAACCCGAACGATGCGCGCCCATCCACGCGGCGTTCCACGGCGGCCCCGCCGTCGACGTCGGGCCCACGATCGCCGAGGGCACGGCCATCGAGTCGCCCATCCGTCTATCGGAAATCGTGGACGCGATCCGGCGATCGGGCGGCGACACCGTGGCGATCCCGGAGGACGACATCATCGGGGCGACCCGCCGACTGGCGGGCATCGGCCTCTACGCGGAGCCGACCTCGGCCTCGGCCGCCGCCGCGATCGACGCCTTCACCGCCAAGGGCGCGATCCGGCCCGGCGACAGGGTCGTGGTCGTCCTGACCGGATCGGGCCTCAAGGCCGCCGCCGCGATGGCGAGTGTGTTCCCGTGACCGAGACGAACCGCTGCCCTGCGAGGCCGAGAGAACGACCCCCGACCCCCACACAGTGACTGATGCCCACGCCGGCGGCGTCCAGGAGGCACAACAACTGCTGCGCGCCGCTGCACGCACCCGCGACGACACCCTCCGATCCGGGCCGCGCCGCGTTGGCGAAGCCGAATCCGACCCCGCCCGGCACCGCCGTCCCGCGATCGGGACCGATCACCGACAACCTGCGTCGCGCCGCCTCCTTCCATGAGCCGCACCTCGTGCGCAAGCCCTCGCTGTTCCGTGCCGGCGGTTACCGAAAGTGGACCCGAAACGGCGGCCGGCCCACGCCTCTCGGGGATCGGCCGCCATTCCGGAGCGGAGCCGGAACGCGTCGGCCCGCCCCGGCGGGTCGCCGGGGCGGGTGCGGGCTCGGGCCGGTGACCCTTCGTCGGGGGCGCCGGGTGATGCGGTATCCGGGTTTCGGGACCCTGGGCGGGAGGGTCAGGTGACGGGACGCGTGCGGGCGGCGATGAAGTCGGGGCGGGGGGCCGGGGCCGCGTAGGGGGTGGTCAGGGCGTTGTCGACGCTGTTGTAGACGATGAACAGGTTGCTGCGGGGGAACGGGGTGATGTTCTCCGCGGAGCCGTGCATGCAGTTGCTGTCGAACACGGTCGCCGAGCCCGCCGGACCCGTGATCACCGAGATGCCGTGTCGGTCCGCGAGTTCGGTCAGCGAGTCCGGGTCGGGTGTGCCGATCTCCTGGCGACGCAAGGAGGTTCGGTAGTGACCGCGCGGCGTCTCGCCCGGACACGCGACGAACGTACGATGCGAGCCCGGCATGATCATCAACGCGCCGTTGTGTACGTGGTTCTCGGTCAGCGCGATCGAGATGCTCACGGCCCGCATCGCGGGCATGCCGTCCTCGGCGTGCCAGGTCTCGAAGTCGGAGTGCCAGTAGAAGCCGGAGCCGTCGAAGCCGGGCTTCAGGTTGGCGCGGCTCTGGTGGATGTACACGTCCGATCCGAGGATCTGGCGGGCCCGGCCCACCAGCCGTGGATCGTGGACGAGTTCGCGCAGCAGCGGACTGATCCGGTGGACCTCGAAGATCGACCGCACCGCCTCGGATGCGGGCTCGATGACGGTACGTTCGTCCGCGCGAACCTCGGGATCACCGCATAGCCTGGTCAACTCGGCGCGCAGCGCGACGATTTCGTCCGGTTCGAGCAACTGCTCGACCGTGACGAATCCGTCCCGCTCGTAGCCGCGGAGTTCGTCCCGGCCCATCGGGCCCTCGAACGAGTCGGCCCACACGACGGGTTCGCGTCGTTCGAGGCGCAGCGAGTCGGTGACCTGCCGGGTGGGATAGAGGTCGACCGAGGGATGGTTGAGCGGGTGGATCGTCATGCGCCCGCCTCCTCGTGCAGCAGCGGGTACACCCCGTTCTCGTCGTGCGTCTCGCGGCCCGTGCACGGCGGGTTGAACACGCACACCATCCGGATGTCGGTCTTCGGCCGCATGGTGTGCCGTTCGTGACCGTCGAGCAGGTAGGTCGTGCCCGGTGTGATCAGGTACGTCCGGCCGGTCTCCTCGTCGGTGAGTTCGCCCTCGCCGGAGGTGCAGAAGACCGCCTCGATGTGATTGGCATACCACATCGAGGTCTCGGTACCTGCGTACATCACCGTCTCGTGCAGGGAGAAGCCGACGCCCTCCTTCGCGAGGACGATGCGGCGACTGCGCCACGTGTCCGCGACGACGTCGCGGTCGGTGCCGTCGAGTTCGTCCAGTGTGCGAACGATCATCGTGCTGGTCCTTCCGTTGTGGTCGGTGGGGTGGGGGAGTTCAGGCGGCGGCGCGGACGGCGCGGACGGCGTTCGCGAGGATCCCCATGCCCTCGTCGAGTTCGTCCTCGGTGGTGGTCAGGGCGGGCATCAGCTTGACCACCTCCGACTCGAAACCGGAGGTCTCGACCAGTAGTCCGTCCTCGAAGGACCGTGCGCACACGGCGTCGGCGAAGGAGGTGTCGGCGAAGGTCAGGCCCTGGATGAGGCCGCGACCGCGTCGGGAGGCGCCGAGCTCGGCATGTTCGGTGACGATGTCGTCGAGGTGACGCTCGATCAGTTCGCCCTTGAGCGTGGTCTGTTTCTCCAGCGATCCGTCCGCCCACAGATCCAACGCCGCGGTGGCGGTGACGAAGGCAGGGTTGTTGCCGCGGAAGGTGCCGTTGTGTTCGCCGGGCTCCCACACGTCCAGGTCGCGGCGGAACAGGGTGAGTGCCATCGGCAGGCCGTAGCCACCGATCGACTTCGACAGGCACACGATGTCCGGGGTGATCCCGGCCGGTTCGAAGCTGAAGAACGGACCCGTGCGACCACAGCCCATCTGCACGTCGTCCACGATCAACAGGATGTCGTGGCGCCGACACAGGTCGGCCAGTGCGCGCAGCCACTCGAAACGGGCGACGTTGACGCCGCCCTCGCCCTGCACAGTCTCCACGATCACCGCGGCGGGCAGGTTCAGGCCGCTGCCGCCATCGGTGAGCAGGCGTTCCAACCAGATGAAGTCGGGCAACTGCCCGTCGAAGTAGTTGTCGTACGGCATCGGTGTGGCGTGCACCAGCGGAATACCGGCTCCGGCGCGCTTCTTCGCGTTGCCCGTGACCGCGAGCGCGCCCAGGGTCATGCCGTGGAACGCGTTGGTGAACCCGATCACGGCCTCACGCCCGGTCACCTTGCGGGCCAGCTTGAGCGCGGACTCCACGGTGTTGGCGCCGGTGGGGCCGGGAAACTGCACCTTGTAGTCCAGGCCGCGCGGCTCCAACACCACCTCGTCGAAGCGCTCCAGGAACGTGCGTTTCGCCACGGTGGACATGTCCAGGCTGTGCGTGACCCCGTCGCTCTCCAGGTAGTCGAGCAACGCGCGCTTGAGCAGTGGGTGATTGTGGCCGTAGTTCAGCGCGCCCGCTCCGGCGAAGAAGTCCAGGTAGGTGCGGCCGTTCTCGTCGTGCATCCGGCTGCCGCGCGCGTGGGTGAACACCGTCGGCCAGCTCCGGCAGTAGCTGCGGACCTCGGACTCGAGAGTTTCGAAAACAGTCATGTTTCTCCTGGATCGCATGGTCGAGGGCAGCGGCGAGCCACGTCCGACGGTGCCGCCCCCTCCGGTTCGGGGCCCGTCGGGGGTCAGGCGGCTGCGGTGAACGGGCCTACCCGAAAGAGGACTTCGTCGGCGTGCCCATCCGGGAAGAGCGCCGCGCGAAAGAGTTCGGTACGACTCACGCCCGCCCCGTGTTCGCGTCCCAGCGCGGTGAACAGCGCGATGGACGCCGAGTTGTCGAGGGTGATCGTGGTCTCCAGGCGGGTTTGCCCATGCGGTAGGCGCCGCCGCATCAACGCGGTCAGCATGCGCGTGGCCAGCCCTTGCCCCCGGGCGGATTCGGCCACCGCGACCTGCCACACCATGAGCGTGTCCGGCAGACCGGGTCTGACGTAGCCGGTCACAAAGCCCAGGACCCGGGAGTCGTGGTCACGGGCGACGATCGAGGTCGCCGCGAAGTCCCGGCACCAGAGCAGATAGCTGTACGAGGAGTTGAGATCCAGCGATCCGCTGTCGCGGGCGAGCTGCCACAGCGCAGCGCCGTCGCGCAGCTCGGGTGGACCCATCGAGACGACGGGATGTGCGGATTCCGTTTCGGCGAAGAATTTCGTTTCGGCGGACATGCGGATCGAACCTACCGAGGCGCTCTCGGTGGACCGGAAGGACGGACCTTCCCCGCCTGGGCACCTCTTCGTAATCTTCGGGTGCACGCGCGCACGTTGCCCGGAAGTCGGAAGCCAAACCTCCGGTCGGCGCGCACTCGACAGCGCCTGCCCTCGGACCGCAGATACTTCGAACTCGGCGGCGATATGCGGGAAGATCTTTTCCGGAATCGGAATATGGCGAGAGATTCTGCGTGATTCCCCACGGATCACCATCGGGCAACACGTCGATAACGTGTCGTGATCATCGCAGAGAGCAAGGATTGGTGATGACGGCGCCGGCGATTGTGAGCATGCTCATAATCTTGACTGCGGCAACGACTGTCGGCGCTCGTCTCGCTCTCGCCGGCGCTCGGTGCCGTCGCGCTCGCCTTGCCCCTTCTTCGCGGCTCCCAAATTTCCGAGGCCCGCGGGACATGCCGAGCGACCTCGGAGGGCGTGGGGTTGCGGACGCTGCGGGCACGCGGATGGCGCCCCACCCCGCCGAGCGGGGGGAGCGCCATCGATTGGTCCGGTGGTCCGGTGGTCCGAAAGCCGGATGTCGCTGATGCCGGGAGGTGGTTCGCGCTTCACACCCGGCGCGTCGACCCGAGGTCGGACATCGTCAGGGCCGCGTCGATCTGGTGCACGAAGTCCTTGAGGTCATCGGGCGTGCGGGAGGTGATCAGTACATAGTCGCCCGTGTCGTCCCGCACGACCGGCTCGTCGAGCCAACGGCCGCCGGCGTTGCGGATGTCCGTCTCGACGGACGCGTACGAGGTCAGCGTGCGGTCGCGTACGACGTCGGCCTCGACCAGCATCCACGGGCCATGGCAGATGGCGGCGACGGGGCGGCCCGAGGTGGCGAAGGAGCGGACGATGCCGACGGCGGTGTCGTTCAGGCGCAACGAGTCGGCGTTGAGCGTGCCGCCCGGCACGAGCAGGAGGTCGTAGCCGGACGGGTCCGCGTCGGACAGGGTGAGCGTCGGCGCGACGCTCACGCCCGGGTCCTTGTCGCCGACGAGGGTCCGGATCGGTTCCGTCGAAGGTGCCGCGATGTCGACCCGGGCACCGGATTCGCGGAGACGGCGGACCGGGACGACCAGTTCGTCCTGCTCCACGCCGTAGTTGGTGACGATCGCCAGGATGCGTCGGCCGGTCAGGTCGGAGTCGTTCATCGAGGTCGGCCTTTCGGTTCGCGGTTCACGACAAGGGGAAGCGGGCCGCCGATCGGTTGTGCGGCGACCCACCGCCCCTGCTGCCCACGCGCATTGTCGACAAACGTCGTGTTCACAGCCGAACCGCACCAAGCCGGGTGGTCCCGTCGGATGCCGTCCCGGTCCTCCCTGTGCGGGTCGGCCGCCCGGGATCCGAGATTGCCGAAACCGGGCATGTCGTGCGGGCCCCTCCGGTGCCCGTCCCGGGGCATCTCGGCGGACTCCCGCCGCCCGCCTTCGGTCGGCGCCTCGGACGCGGTGGTGGGAATCCCCTGCGGAGGCGCGGGCGGCGGCCGGCGCCGGCGACGCACTCCGCTCACCACGGGAATGATGAGCAGGACGGCGGCCAGGAGTGCGGCGGGGATGGCCACCGCGGCCACGGTTCCCGCCGAGGCCGATTCGAGCCGAGCCAGGGCGATCATGTGCAAACCGCTACCCCGACTCGTGCCGGTGATGCTTCGGCGCCCGGGCCCGGCGCACGCGCGACCCCATGCGCCGTGGCGGACCCGCGCCGGGCGCGGCGAGGGTGGTGTTCGGCGCAACGAAGTCCGGCCTTGCCAAGCTGGTTTGCATCACGCGTGAACAGTTCCGAGCCGCTGCGCACAGGAGCTGCCGTACGGGTGGCAGTCCTTGACCCCCCGCCAGTCGGCAACGGGTCTCGGTGTCTGTCGGCGCAGTTCGCCGGTGGGCGGCCGGGCGTAGGGATGCCCGGGAACCGGCATTCCTCGCCGGTGACTTGGCCGCGGACTCGGCAGTTCCCGGTGCCGACCGGGACGGCCGACACGGAGGGGCAAATCCCGGGCTTCGGGTTCCGCGCCGGTCAGCCGGGCCATTTGCCCGACACGCGGCGGACGGCGGTTGCCCCTCCGCGGTCGGTGGCGGCCTTGACGGCTGCGAAGATCGCCCCCTGTAGCGCGGCGGCGATGAGCACCTCGCGCCACCCACGGTCCTCGTCGGTGGCATCCGGGGCGTCGTCCTCGTGCCCCAGTACCTTCCACATCTGCTTGAACACGGCACC
Source organism: Embleya sp. NPDC025285 (assembly GCF_055558835.1). NCBI lineage: Bacteria > Bacillati > Actinomycetota > Actinomycetes > Kitasatosporales > Streptomycetaceae > Embleya > Embleya sp. NPDC025285. The sequence continues at coordinate 11,596 of NZ_JBVHLU010000083.1, read as the reverse complement.
CGCGACCATTCCGCTCAGTGCCCCCGCGAGCAGGCCGATCGGCTTGTACGCGATCTTCGCGGTGTTCATCACCGGCTCCCTTCGTGCGATGACATGATTTCCAATACCCGCGAGACGGGCATCCAGCCTTCGATCAGGTCCGATCACGTCGACGGCCGCGTCATGTCACCCGTCCCGGGTTTCCGCGACCGGCGGGCGCACCGCCTCGCGCATGCCCGCCGCCTCCGCCCGAGATGTAGCCGGAGTGGGCTACTTCCACATCATGAAGAGGATCACCGGGACGAGGAATAGCAGGACCCACGGTTCGATCAGGACCAGCAGGCCCAGACCGGTGTAGGCGGCTGCTTCGGTCAGGCGGTGCTTGGTGGACTTGCGCTGCTTGCCCTTGCCCTTGTCCTTGTTCTTGTTCTTGTTCGTGGGCTTGCCCTTGCCCTTGGCGCCCGTGCACCGCCCGGTGTCGTCATGGGTGGACTCGGCGGGTGCTTCGAGGTGGTGTTTGGTGAGGGAGATCGGGGGGCTGGTCAGTGCGTCGGCAGGGTTGCTCATGGTGGTCTCCGTGAGTTGTTCGGCGGTGGGTGATGGGTGATGGGTGATGGGTGATGGGTGGTGGGTGATGGGTGGTGGGTCGGCGGGCCGGGTGCATCGACCGCAGCGGCGGAGTTACTGCTGCCGTCGCTCGGCGTGGTCCTTCAGGTGCCGCAGCCATTGGCGCAGCGAGTGGTCGAGCGCGTGGCGCATGTCGTCGGGGGCGGCGTCGACCGGTGCGCCGCTCCAGGATTCGTCGGTGCGAACCGCCACGACGCCGTCCTGCTCGTGGAACGTCCAGACGTGGACGCCTTCGATGCCCTGCACCGGGCCACCCCAGACGATGCGCTTTCCGGGGACGACCTGGTACACGGTCGAGGTGATGTCGAGGCCGTGAGTGAGCCACCGGAACCGCGCGCCGGGGGCGAGCGGGGCGTCGAGTTCGGCGCGGTCGATGTCCGGGTTCCAGTCGGCCCAGGCGTCGATGTTGCTGTGCAGGGCCCAGACGTCGGCGAGCGGGGCGTTCACCGTGATGGAGAGCCGCACGATGACGGGGGCGTCGGCGTCGACGGCCTCGATCGGGGGGAGGGCGGCGTTGGGTGTGCCGGCGGCGAGGGGGGTGGCTTCGGTGCTCATGGCGAGATCTCCTCGATGAGAAGGGTTCATGAGTGATTGATCACTCAAAGTTTGGATCACAGGAATGTCGGGCAAGTTCGCGCAAATTCAACCGATATGCCGACGTGGTCTTGGTGTACTCCTACTTGTCAGTCGAGATGTGAGTAGCTAATCACTCACACCTTCGTTCGTCAAGGATCCGCGATCGGAGCAAACGAGGTCGACGTGCCTTGGGCGCGGTCTCGCACTCCGACGCCGCGACCGTCGTCTTCGCCACCTGGGCGCGTCGGCGGACCGCGCTGCTCACCGCGCACGGTCGGTGGGGCCGCCTGCGTGGGCGTGGCTTGCCGGGTGTCGGGTCAGCGAGGTTGGCGCAGGCCCGCGACGAGGAGTGCGACCAGGGCGCGTGCGTCGTAGCGGGGGTCCGTCTCGGCGCCGATGCACAGGTTTCCGATGCCGCGCATGAGTTGGTACGCGGTGAGGTCGGAGCGGACCTCGGCCGCTGCGACGGCGGCGTCGAGGAGTAGGGCGCACACCGGTAGGAGGCGGTCGAGGAAGTAGGCGTGCAGGGCCTCGAAGCCGGCGTTGTCGGCCTGCATCGCGGCGGCAAGGCCGTGTTTGGTGACCAGGAAGTCGACGAAGAGGTCGACCCACCGTTCGAGGGCGACGTGGGGCGTCGGGCCGGCGGCCAGGAGGGCGGGGCCGGCCTCGGCGCAGGCGTCGACCTGGTGGCGGTAGACGGCGATGACGAGGTCCGCCCGCGTGGGGAAGTGGCGGTAGACCGTACCCACGCCGACGCCGGCCTTGGTCGCGATGTCTCGTACCGGGGCCTCCACGCCCGAGGCGACGAAGACCGCGGCGGCGGCGTCCAGCAGGGTCTTCTGGTTGCGCCGGACGTCCTTGCGCTTGGATTCGGCCGCGCTTCCCTGCCGGTTGCCGTCGTTCATCGCCGTGCGTCCTTTCGTGCCGTTGCAAAGCGGAACCATGTTCCGTATCGTTGGCGGAGCGAGGTTCCGTTTCGTCCATGATGGCAGATCGAGAGACCGCGGCCCATGCCGTCCGACGGGCTCACGCTCCGTCCGGGGAAGGGCACACGACCTCGACAGGCGGTGTCGGCGTGCCCGCGTGTCGGGGACGGCCCTCGCCTCCAACCCCACCCGTCCCGCCGCCTGCGAGGCGAGCGGCGGTTGGCCCCACCGAACCAAGAGTGCGAAGAAGCCGAACGGAAGGCAGTGCCATGTCCGACTCGAACACCACAGACTTCACAGCAGCTACAAACATCCCGAGCACCACGGTGGTATCCGCGAAGCCGATCGTCCTGCCCGCCCCGGGGCGCGGTGAGGACCTCCAGGTGCGCGTGTCCGCCCCCGCGACCGGCGGCGACCTGCCCGTCATCGTCTTCTCGCACGGCTTCGGCTGGTCGATGAACGGCTACGCGCCGCTCGCCGATCACTGGGCCGCCAACGGCTTCGTGGTCGTCCAGCCCACCCACCTCGACTCCCGCACGCTCGCCATCCCGCACGAGGACCCGCGTACGCCCCGGATCTGGCGCATTCGGATCGAGGACCTCACACGCGTGCTGGACGGGCTCGACGTCCTCGAAGCTTCCGTGCCGGGCCTCGCCGGCCGCGTCGACCGTGATCGCATCGCGGTCGCCGGCCACTCCTGGGGCGCCCAGTCGGCGAGCGCGCTGCTCGGGGCGCGTGTCCTCGACGCCGACGGCGTTCCCGGCGAGGACATGGCCGACCCCCGCGTCAAGGCGGGCGTGCTGTTGGCTCTGACCGGCCTGGGCGACGACCTGACTCCCTTCGCCGTCGAGCACCTCCCGTTCCTGAGGCCGTCCTTCGACGCGATGACCACCCCGGCCCTCATCGTCGCCGGGGACCACGACCAGTCCCACCTGTCCACCCGCGGACCGGACTGGTTCACCGACCCCTACACCCACAGCCCGGGAGACAAGAGCCTGCTCACCCTGTTCGGGGCGGAGCATTCGCTCGGCGGCATCCCCGGGTACGAGGTCGCCGAGACGACGGACGAGAGCCCCGCGCGCGTCGCCCTGATCCAGCAGTTCACCACGGCCTTCCTCCGCAGCGCGCTCCGCCCCGAGGACACCGGCTGGAAGACCGCGGTCGCCGCACTGGAGGACGCCGCCGACCCACTGGGGATGTTGCGCAGCAAGTGAAGGCCCTGTTCCCGGCGGACGTTCCGACACGATCGTCGGCGCCGCACGGGCTCGACCTCGACTACGTGAAGGACACCGGGTGCGCCGCCGCCCTTCTCCAACTCTCGGACAAACTGAACCGCCTTACCTACAACGCTGGTTAGGGTCGGTTCATCACCAACGCCGTGCTCGTCGGTGCGATCGGGAAGGTGGTTCCCGACGCTCGGATCGACCTCCCGACCGGAGGCGGGGGACAGCGAATGGACCTCGACATCGGACGTCTTTGGGAAGACACCGACTACCAGGCCGAGTACGACACCGACCGAGCTGCCGGCGACTACATCGCATGGCTGCGCGCAGACGACAAGGATCTGAGGCCGCGCCCGCCGCCCGCCGGGCACCCGCGACCCACACAAGGCGGTGGCGGGGGCCCGGCGGAGCCGGAAGTGGACGGCGGGGGTTCAGCGTTCGCTCACCCGCAGGGTGGTGATGCGGCGGAAGGCCAGGCGGGGTTCCCAGTTCGGCTCGGTGACGACGCGAAGGGTGGGCAGGCGTCGCAGGGTCTTCTCCAGGAGGACGGTGGCCTCCAGACGGGCCAGACCGGCGCCGATGCAGTAGTGGATTCCGCCGCCGAAAGAGATGTGTCGGCCCCGGCGCGTGACGTCGAAGTCGTCCGCGTCGGGTGTGGCCGCCGGGTCGTGGTTCGCCGCGCCGAGCATGGTGTGCACCACTTCCCCGCGGGCGATGGACACCCCCGCGAGTTCGGTGTCCTCGCCGGCCAGGCGGGTGGTCACGTGGATCGGCGGGTCGTAGCGGAAGACCTCCTCGATCGCGTCCGGTACCGCGTCCGGTCGTCCGCTCAGCCAGGACCGCTGGGCGGAATGTCGGTGCAGGATCCACATCATGGTGGACAACAGGGTCGACGTCGTTTCCAGCGAGGCGATGACGATGAACATGACCAGGAAGTAGACCTCCTCGTCGGCGACTTCCCGGTCCGGCTCGATGGAGTCCCAGGTACGCAGCCAGGTCGAGATCACGTCGTCTCCGGGCTTCGCGCGTCGTTCCGCGACCAACGCGGTGAAGTAGTCGCGCAGTCCGATCGCGGCGGCGTCCGCCTCGCGGAGTTGGCGTTTGGTGGGCAGCAACTCCTGCGAGTACGCTTGGGCGTGCGTCAGAGCGCGTAGGAGATCGAAGTCCTCGGCCGGCACGCCCAGCCAGTGCCCGACCGTCGCCACCGGGAGTTGCTCGCCGACGGTGTCGACGAAGTCGGCTTCGCCCGCCGCCATGCGTTCCACGAGGAGGTCGATCAATCCGTCCGTGATCCGCTCGACGGCGGGCCGCATCGCGTCGAGGGTGCTGCGGTCGAAGATGTTGCTGATGGATCGGCGCCGCCGGGTGTGTTGCGGCGGATTGAGTGCCACCAGGGTATGGGCGAGCTCCCGGGACGCGGGCGTCGTCCAGCGGGAACCGTCGGTCTGAGCGGCGCGCCACGCGCCGTCCAAGGCGAGCCAGGCCGGACTGCGCAGCACCTGATCGCAGGTCTGATAGGACGTCAGCAGATATCCGCCCCAGGGCGCGGGCACGACTTCGCCCATCGCTCTGAGTTCCGCGTAGATGGGCAGGGGGTCCGCCTGTCCGCCGACCGAGCGCAGGCGGGACAACAGGCCGACGACGGTCCGGCGGTCAATCACGGTGGCGGATACTGAGGACTGCATGACGTCTCCTTGGTGGAACTCAACAGGATGTCAACTAGACGCTCGGCACAGGCGTGATCGGTCGGCCGCCCGGATGACCGGGCGGCCGACGCTTTTGGACTTCTTCGGTTGGTGTGGCCGGTGGGGCAACCTCGGGAAGTGGCCGATCGGGCCGGGAGGTTCGGTGAATCAGGCGGCGGTGCGGCGGGTTATTGGTTGCGCCACCAGTTCAGGAAGGAACTCCACACACCCGGCTTGCGAACGTCCTCACCACGGTCGGCTCGGCCGGCGGCGACGCGCGGGGCGGCGGTCGGTACGGGGGGTGGTGTACTCGCCGCGCGGTGGGTGAGGACGGGGGTGTAGCGCGCCGGCAGCGCGTTCAGGGCGCGGTGGAAGGGGCCCGGCCGCCAGTCCAACTCCTGAACAGGGATCGCCAATTCGAGATCGGGGAGGCGGTTGAGGAGCTTCTCGATCGCGGCGGTGGCGATCAGCCACGCGGAGTCCTTGGCCGGGCAGGCGTGCGGCCCGGCGCTCCAGGCGAGGTGCGAGCGGTTGTTCGGGCGCTGTCCGTGCGCGAAGAGCGTGGGGTCGGTATTGGCGGCGGCGAAACTGATCACCACCGGCGTTCCCTGGCGCACCACGACGCCGGACAGGTCGACGTCGCGCACGGGGTAGTGCACGGCGTAGTTCGCCATCGGCGGGTCGGTCCACAACACCTCTTCGAGCGCGTCCTCGACGGAACCCCCGGCTCCGAACAGGCTGGCCGAGAAGCGTTCGTCGGACAGGATCAGCCGCAGCCCGTTGGCGATAAGGTTCCGTTGCGGTTCGGTGCCCGCACTCATCAGCATGACGAGTTGATGGATCATCTCCTCGTCGTTGAGCCGGTTGGGATGCGCCATCAGCCACGACGTGACGTCGGGTCCGGGATGGGCGCGCTTGAGCGCGACGAGTTCCACCAGGGCGCCGGTGAGCACCGCGTTGGCGTTCTCCGCGTCGACGCCCTCGAAGATTCCCGAGATGCCCGCGACCAGCCGGTCGCCCAACTCGGCCGGGCTGCCGAAGAGTCGGCTGAAGACCAGGAGCGGCAGGGTCTTGGCGTAGCCGTGCAGCAGGTCCACCGAGCCGCTGTCGCCCCACTGGTCGATGAGGTAGTCCGAACTGCTCTCGACGAATCGACGCAGCTCGTACGGATCGATCCGATTCAGACTGTCGGTCACCGCCTGACGCAGCCTCAGGTGCTCGGAACCGTCGGTGAACAGGCAGTTCGGTCGGTACATCATCATCGGCACGACCGGACTGTCGGCCGGCACCGTACCGTCCGCCAGTGCCCGCCAGCGACGAGGGTCCTTGGCGAAGACTTCCGGCGAGTGCAGTACGTGCAGCGCGGCGGCGTGCGAGGTCACGAGCATGGCGTCGACGCCGGGCGCCAACTCCACGGGTGCGGCAGGTCCCTGGCGGCGCAGTTCGGCGTACACGGCATGGGCGTCCATGGAGAACGCCTTGCCGTGCAGCGAAGTCGCGCCGTTGCCGGCGTGCGCGGGGCAGCCGGGGGGTGGCGCGGACGGATCATCGGGACGAGAGTTCACGCGGGTTCCTTTTGCGCACGGGCCTGGAGGTAGCGGACAAGGGTCATCAAGGCCTCCTTCGACGAATCGCGATCACGGGCGTCGCACGTGATCAGCGGCGTCTCGGGAAGGAGGTCGAGGGCGTCGCGGAGCCGGTCCATGGGGTAGGTGGGGGATCCGTCGAAGCGGTTGATCGCGACCGCGTACGGGATGTCGTGTTCCTCGAGCAGTCCGATCACGTCGAAGGACTGATCGAAGCGCTGCGGGTCGATCAGTACCAGGGCGCCGAGGGCGCCGATGGTCATGTCCTTCCACACCTGCGCGAATCGCTGCTGCCCGGGGGTGCCGAACAGGTACAGGACCACGCGCTCGCTGAGGGTGAGCCGGCCGAAGTCCAATGCCACGGTGGTGGTGGTCTTGCGGCCGGCGCCGGTGAGGTCGTCCACGTCGACGCTCGCCTGGGTCATGGTTTCTTCGGTGCTCAGCGGGCGGATCTCGGACATCGTGCCGACGAAGGTGGTCTTGCCCACCGCGAAGTGCCCGACGATCAGGATCTTGGCCGCGACGCGCACGCTGTCCGAGAGGTAGACGTCTGCCACGGTGACGGGGGGGCCGGCACCGGGGCGGTCGTCAGAGACGAGCGAGTCCATCGAGCACCTCCTGGAGGAGTTCACGCCGCGGCAACTCGGCCGGGGGTATGGGTTGCCGAGTGGCGACGATGCCGCTGTCGATGAGGTCGGACAGCAGCACCTTGACGACGCCGATGGGCAGTTCGAGATGCCCGGCCACCTCGGCCACGGAGAGGATGCCGCCCCGGCACAGGGCGACCAGGCGCTTCTTCTCGGGATCCAGGATGTGCGGGGACATGTCGCCGGGAAGCGCGATCACCAGACTGACCAGGTCGAGGCCATCACGGGTGGGATGCCCGCGGCCCTGGGTGATGACGTAGGCACGGACTAATTCGGGAGTGCCGGGCTCCGGCTTGTCGGGCGTCATCATACGGCGTGATCCACGTCCTGTCGGGGCGGGCTGGTCAGTTCCTTTCCTAGCTGACGGACCAGCTGTTGCATGCGAAACGTGATGATCTCCATATCGACGTGTTCGGTGGCGGACACCGCCAGATAGGCTCCGGGGCCGGCCGCCACGAGAAAGATGAATCCGTCACCGAACTCGACCAGGGTTTGCCGCCACGGTGTTTCCGCGTTGCCGGTGAACTCCGCGGTGCTGCGACTGATCGACTGGAGGCCGGAAAGCGCCGCAGCCTGTCGATCCGCCTCATCGCGGGAGATTCCGTCGGAATGCGCCCGCAATATCCCGTCGGCGGACAGGAGAATCGCGTGTCGGGCCTCTGGAAGCTTGAGAGCGTCGTTGAGCATCCAGGCCAGGTCGTTGTTCATCGAGATTCGTGCCCTTTGGTGTCTGTGTCGGGGACGCGGCCGGAACGGGTGCCTCGTTGGAAGGCACCCATGAGTCCCGCGACTTCCGCGTCCGATCGGGCGGGGGCGTCCGGCGGGTCGGCCTGCTCGGACCGCGCGGCCGGGAGCGGCGCTCTGCGCCGGCGCTGCGGCAGGTCGTCCTCCGAGGGTGCGGACGCCGGGGCCGGCTGCGCGGCTCGCGGGGCGGCCGGCACGACTTCCCGGGGCTGGGCCGCGACCCTGCGCTCGCGTCGAATCGGCTGCTCGGGCGACGGCCCCGTGTCCACAGCGGTGGTGAGCAGTTCGGGAGGCAGCATGACCACCGCGCGGGTACCGCCGTAGGGGGAGCGGGTGTCCACCGAGACGGTGAACCCGTACTGGGCCGCGAGCATGCCGATCACGGGGAAGCCGAACTGCGGGGGATGCCCCAGCCGGGTGATGCCGACCGGCTCGTCCGCGGTCAGGAAGCGCGCGGCGCTTTGCCGGACCTCCTCGTGCATGCCCACACCCGCATCGTCGACCATGATGCAGACGCCGTTGGGCACGGTCTGGAAGTTGATCTCGACGGTCGTGTGCGGGGGCGAGTAACTGGCGGCGTTGTCCAGGAGTTCGGCCACGGCGAGAGCCACCGGCTCCACCGCTCGGCCGATGACCGCCACGTTGGACTGCATCCGGATCTCGACCCGCAGATAGTCCCGGATCCGACCTTTGGCGCCGCGCATGACGTCGTAGAGCGGTGTGGCGTTGCGTTGCCTTCCGGTCCAACCGCCGCACAGCGCGGCGATCACCTGGGCCCGCCGGCCGAACTGCGAGTTCATGTGGTCGATTCCCAGCAGGTCCTGGAGGAGTTGGGAATCGGCGTAGTTCTTCTGCATCTCGGAGATCGCGAGCTGCTGCTCACTGGCCAGACCCTGCAGGGTCCGCATCGCGGCCTTGAGAGCGGTCTTGGCCGAATGATCGGCGCGGTTCCGGGCGTCCTCGACCGCGGTGGTGAACATCTCCACGACCGTCTCGATGCCCTGCGCGTAGGGGGTGTCGCGTAGCTCCTCGTGCAGCAGGACGGAGCCCTTGAGCCGTTCGCCCGATTCCACCAGGGCGGGCAGCAGAGTTCGCGCCACGTTGAGAATCTCGTCGTCGCGCATATTCACATTCTCGGCGAGTGTGCGGTTTCTTTCACGCAAACCCTTGACAGTTCTTCGGCTTCGCGCCGCGTATATCCCGGCGGCGCCCGTGCCGATCACCCCGTACCAGAGTGCGGGGTCGTGCATGAAATCCATTTACAAGATCCTCGTCACGCGATAAGGCAAGCCCGGGTGGCCGGCTCGGTTCGGCGGGTGCATCGACAACACGAGCGGTCGGCCATGGTTCGACCCGACCTCTCCGTACGCGCCGAATATGTCTGATTGACACCAAGCGTCACTTTTGGCATTGCTCTCTCGGTTGTAGGGCCTTGTGATTCTAATGGCGTTGAGTTGCCCAGATCGAATCCTCGTCACGCGGCGCTTTCCAGCCATTCCGTTCTGCGACGGACTTGACGAAGTACGCGATTATGTCCCGAAGTATCGAGACATGCTGCTTTATCCCGATCGACGGTACGAACGGTGGTCGGCGACGCATTTCGAGTGGGAAATCGGCCGATTGGAGAGGTCGGTGAGGATTGCGATCCGGAATGCGCGAACCGGATGGCTGGAATGCGTCATATGCATGGACGCCGGTGGCCGATATGCCGGGCCGACGCCGTGCCCACGTCGCGGGGCAGGGGTGGAACGCGGGACGCGGCTCCCGCGGCGGGCGCGGCACGCACGGTGCGCTCGAACCAGCCCGGCGTGGCACGCGGCGGACGGGTGGATCCCGTGTCGATGACGCGCCCGTCGCGACGACGACCGACGCCGGGATGCGTCGGATTCACGCCAAGTGGCCACCGAGGCATCCGAATCCACCGGCCGCGGATGACGGCCGGGCATGGGTGTGCCGGTCAGCCGCCGGTGGTCTCGCCGACCGCGACGGCGAGGAGGTGGCTGTCCAGAAGCCCGACGTCCGCAAGCCGGGACGGGGCGGAGTACGCGTGCAGGAGCGCCTTGCTCGTGCGCAGCGCCGAGGCCGACCTGCGCAGTGTCGGCCTGATCCAGCCGTCGACCACCCGGTCGATGTCGGTCGAGGGCACCACGCGATGCAACAGGCCGATTCGGTGGGCGGTTTGCGCGTCGAGGGCGTCGGCGGTCAGTACCAGTTCCCGTACCCGCGACATGCCCAGTTCGCTGATCAGCCGGGCGAGCGCGCCGCCCCAGGTGGTGGGGAGCCCGAGCGCGAGTTCGGGAAGCCGGAAGCGACTGTCCTCGGTGCCCACACGCAGGTCGCAGTGCAGTGCGAGGGCCACCCCGGCTCCGATCGTTCTGCCGTGTACCCGGGCTATCGTGACGACTTCGGCCGCGGCCAGCGCCTCGCACACGGCCCGGGCCCGGTCGCCCAGGCGGCGAAGCGCGAGGCCCGTGGGGTCGGCCGCCAACAATTCGGCCATCTCGGCCCGACCTCCACCCAGGCAGAAGTCGTCACCCGCACCCGAGAGCACCAGGATACGAACGTCGGGGCGTTCGCGGAGTCCGGCAAGAAGGGTGCCGAGCTCGGACAACATGGTCTCGTCGAGCGGGTTGCCCTTGTCGGGGCGGTCGAGACGAACCCGCAGCACGCCGCCCTCGTCGGTCACGGCGAGGGTCTTGTGGTCGTGCGACATGAACGGCTCCATCGGTGTCGACTGGCTTCCTCTGGCTTCCTCAAGGGCAGGTCGACGAAGCGCAGGAGCACTCTCCGCAGCGGGATCGTTGCTTCGAGGCCGTCCGGGACCGGCAACGAGACAGTAGTGGAGTCCGCGGCTCAAGGCCAGGTCACGGCCCTGCCCGAGACGGAGGCCGCGGCAGTCGGGATCATGGCGATGTTCCGGACGTGCTGCTGCCCGGTAGGCCGGGCAACCGGCCTACCGGGCAGCATTGTTCGAAGACGGACCGATCAGGGCCGAAGTCGCGCGGACCGGTCGCGTGCGGCTTTGCTCAGCAGGCGCCGAGGTCGACCCACACTCCCCATTGGCCGGTGGTTCCCGGGACTTCGCCCTGGGTCCACCACTTGGCGCGGTAGGTGTGGCCGTTGTACGAGACCACGTTGCCGTTGGTGTAGACCGTGTTCGCGTTCCACGCGGGTGCGGTGCAGCCACCGGGGCCGTTGCCGACGGTCAGCGTGTATTGCGCGGTATGGGTGGTGGTGCCGGTGGCGGTCACCGTCACCGGGTACGTGCCCGGAGTCGCCGACGAACTCACCGAGAACTTCAGCGACGAGTTGGCCCCCGACTGGATGGTGCCCGGCGTGAACTCCGAGGTCACCCCACTGGGCAGGTTCGAGGTGGTCAGGGTGAGGGTTTGCGCGGTGCCGCCGGTGGTCGTGGTGCCGACCGTGGTCGTGACGTCGCCACCGGGCGGCGCGTTGCCCGACGTCGGGTTGAGCGTCATCGAGAAGTCGGGGTCGCTCGGACCCGAGGTGCAGGTGGGGTCGTTCGGCTGCGCCGGCAGGCTGACGGCGTCCCACGCGGCCTTGGTCTTGTTGAACAGGGCGCAGGTGGGGTCGAGGGTCTTG
>NZ_JBVHLU010000082.1:0-53226 GCF_055558835.1 Embleya sp. NPDC025285 | reverse complement strand
CACATCCAAAACCATCCCGCGCTCCTCAACGGCTTCCTCGCAGCAACCGACCTGACATGACGAACCAACAACAACCGAATCCGCAAAGCTCAGTATGGTTGCCGGCTGGTTGCCTCAGGTTGGCTTGCCTCAGGTCGTGGAGATGCACTCATCGGTCCGTCGTCCAGAGGGAGCCGTCCATGGCCAGCGTGTTCCAGCAGCGCAAGATCCAGGAAATGTTCGTCGCGTTCGATGTCGACGGGGACGGCTACCTGCAACGGGACGACTTCGAGGCCCTGGTGGACCGCTGGGGCCGGCTGCCGGGCGTGGAGCCCGGGACGGAACTGCGCGCCCGCGTCGAGGCGCTCCTCATGGGCTGGTGGGACGAGCTGTCGGCGGCCGACACCGACAACGACGGCAGGGTCGACGTTTACGAGGTCCACGCCCTCATGGACCGGCTGCACTCCATGCCGGAGGCCGTCACGGCCACCGCCCGGACCATCTTCGACGCCATCGACGAGAACCGGGACGGCCGGATCTCTCGCACCGAACACCGCCGACTCGTCGAGACCTGGCACGGCCGCAGCGTCGACACGGACGCGGTCTTCGACCTGCTCGACCTCGACGGCGACGGCTACCTGAGCCGGCCGGAATTCGCCCGACTGTGGTCCCAGTTCTGGATGAGCGACGACCCCACCGAGCCCGGAAACCTGCTCTGCGGACGCATCCCCGAACCGGGACCGGCGAGCCGGAAGGCGTGATCCGTCAGCCCATCCGACCGACGGTTCCCGGTACTCCGAGGTCCGGATCACCCGCTCCCCCGCCGTCCGGGGATCATGCGCCGTGTCACCGTCAGGGCTGCGCGGTTCCGGCGCGGGAACGTCGATCGAGCACCCCGGTCCTGCCCGCGATACACAGCCGCGCCGGGTCGGGGCCGATCACCACCGCCCGGGTCGGGCACGGACACCCCCGTCGGCATGCCCGCAATCGGCCGGCCCGGTGTCGAAACCGTTGACAGCTCCGGGCCGTTGCGGTTTGGGTGGGCGCGTTGCTGTCCGTTTCGTGAGCGACCGTGGGTCGTTCGGGGGAGGGGATCGGTCATGGCGCGTTTTCGAGAGGGGTATCGCGGCGAGGGGCCAGGGGCGTTCACGCCGGATGGGTGCGCCGTGGACATGTACGACCGCCTGCCGGCGCGTGAGGAGCCGGAGATGATCGCGCTCGGCGCCCGTGAAGGGGCACGCACTCTGCTCGAACTCGGTTGTGGGGCCGGGCGGGTGACCCATGCCTTGGTCGAGCGCGGGTGGGAGGTCACGGCGGTGGACGAGTCGCCGGAGATGCTCGATCGGGTGCGCGGGGCAAAGACCGTACTGTCCACGATCGAGGACCTGCGGCTCGAGGAGCGCTTCGACGTGGTGTTGTTGGCGTCCTATCTGGTGCACACGGTCGAGCCCGAATTCCGCCGGGCGATGCTCGACGCCTGTCGGGCACACGTCGCCGACGACGGGGTGGTGCTGATCCAGCGCGAAGGAATCGGCTGGCACGACCAGTTGCCCCGGATCAGCCAACACCCCGACGGTTCCGTGAACATCCTCAGCTCCGAGCCGATCGGAGACGGGGTGCGCGCGGTGCGCATCGAATACGAATTCCAGGACGCTCACTGGGTACACGAGTTCCGCTGCCGCCCGCTGACAGACGCTGAGTTCGAGGCGATATTGGCGGAGTCGAACCTGGTGGTGGACGGCCACCTGGACGAACTCCGCACCTGGGCACGGGTGTTGCCCACCAACTGAGCGCGCTTCCGACGAGCCGGTCCACGAACCGCTCGGCAGATATCCCACCGTCGACGCGTAGCCGGTGGGTGAGGTGGCTGCCGATTCTCGGCCACCCGCCCCCGGCTTCCCGCAGCGCCGGCGACTGCTCTCGCCTCAGGCTCGCGACCAGAGCGGGTCACGACAAAGCGCCCGCCCCGGCCGAGGCCAAGCGCGAGCGCGAGCGCGGATCGGAATCGCGATGCGGGGTGCGCGGAGATGCGGGGTGCGCGGATAAAAACCTACGAGGTGGGCTCCCTGCGCCGGCATTGTCCGGATCAGGTGCTAGGGGTCGCCTTCCGGTCCTTTCGACCTTCCGGCCTCTCAGCCTGGCCCTGCGACCTTGGCCCGAGCAGTGCTCCTTGCTCCAAAGCCGTCGGTCAAGCTCCCTCGCTCGCCCCGTAGGCTGATTCCATGATATTCACACATTAATCGGACAACAAGGGGTTTGCCTGATGAATCTCGGATGACCCGGAAGCGGACCGCAGGTCGGGCGGTAGGAGCGGGCCGCTCGTACCCTTGATCGTCACCCCGCAATCCGTCGAATTCCGGTTCCACACAGCGCAGTTCACCGCTCCCCTGCCCCATCCCGGCGTTCCGTCGCCGCCGCTCCGCACACCTGAAGCCGACCGCCCGCCAGGGTGATTTTCTTCGGATCGGCCGCCCCGGCCGCACACCGTGGGCGTGGGCCACAGCCACGTCGTAGCGGCCGATGCCGCGAATATCCTCGACGTACGGGGACGTCAGGGTCCCGAAACGCCTTCTCGCGGGAGGGGGAGCGAGCCGCGCGGGCGCGGCGGTCCCGGCGCGGCCCTCGTCGGACGCGAGGAGGTCCGCGGGCCACGCGTCACGGGATCGTGGGGCCTCCACCGGGTGCGCGGTTGCGGATGCCGGTGAAGTGCACCGTGACCGCCCGGCGCGCTCGCTCGGCGTCGCGAGACGCGACCGCCTCGTACACCTCTCGGTGCTGGGCCGCGACGTCGGACGCCGACTCGCCGATCGGCGGCAGGTCGGCGGCGAGCCGGTCGTAGGCGTCCCAGAACGCGGCGAGCAGACGCAGCATCAGGTCGTTGCCGAGCGGTCGGTACAGCGTCTCGTGGAACTGCCGGTCCGTCAGGGGGGAGACCTCGCCCGCCTCCGCCTCCCGGGCCATGCGTTCGGCGACCGCGCGCAGGTCCGCGAGGTCGCCGGCGTCGGCGATCTCGACGACCTGTCCGATCAGACCGGACTCGAGGGCCTGGCGCACCTCGATCAGCTCGGTGATGCTGCGGCTGTCTCCCGTCGGCGCCAGGCGGCCGTGGAAGGACAACTCGTCGACGAGGGCGCCGAGCGACATGCGTCCGACGTAGGTGCCGAAGCCGTGCCGGATCTCCACGATGCCGACCGCCTGGAGGGCCTTGAGCGCCTCGCGCACGGAGTTTCGGCTGATCCCCAGAAGTTCCATCAGCTCGGTCTCGGTGGGCATGGAGTCCCCCGCGCCCAGCCCGCGCTCCAGGATGAGTTCCTTGATCTGCTCCTGTACGCCGTTCTTGCGCTTGCCGCGCACCGTCATCGTGTCCCCCATCGCCGGGTCCGCCGTTGCGGAAGTCACCGTATCCACCGCCAGACGGCCGCGTGCCGCCCGGCGCCGTCACCGCGAGTGATCGGGACGAACCCTTGACCGCGTCGCGGATGACCTCCTACTGTCACCCCCAGCCTAGACGTAGGACGTCCCTCATCCCACGTCGGCTGTCCCATTGTCCTACGGTTGTTCCCGCGTTTCTCGCGAACCGACGGAGAAACCCGGCACATCAGACACGAACAGGAGGCGTCGTGGCCGAGCCCCGCTCACCCGCCCGGGCCCTGGACCGCCGGCAGTTCCTCAGGCTCTCTGGAGCCCTGGGAGCCGCGACCGCCCTGGCCGGCACCCTCGCCGCGTGCGGCCCCGCGTCGACCAACACCGGCAACGCCGACAAGGGCGGCGGCAAGGGAAGCGGCAAGGGGACCATCGACGCCGGGCTCTCGTACACCCTGAGCACCGGCTTCGACCCGATGACCGCCTCCGGCGCGCTGCCGGTAGCCGCCAACCTGCACGTCTTCGAGGGCCTGGTCGACCTCGACCCGGTCACCCGCAGCCCCTACGCCGCGCTGGCCGCCGCGATGCCGCGCCAGATCGACGCGACCACCTGGCAGGTTACGCTGCGTCAGGGGGCGACCTTCCACGACGGCTCCCCGGTGACCGCCGACGACGTCGTGTTCAGCTTCACCCGGATCCTTGACCCGGCGAACAACTCGCTGATCAGTCAGTTCCTGCCGTTCCTTCGGGAGGTGCGGGCGGTCGACGCGAACACCGTCGAGTTCCGGCTCTCCTTCGCGTTCGCCCTGTTCGGCGAGCGCATATCGGTCGTCAAGATCGTGCCCAGGGCCGCCGTGCTCGCCGACCGGCAGCGCTTCGACGCGCTGCCGGTGGGATCGGGCCCGTACCGCATGGTCTCGGCCACCAAGGACGACCGGATCGTCTTCGCCGAGCACACCGCGTACAACGGACCCAAACCCGCGCGAGCCGCCGGGATGAACTGGCTGCTGCTCGCCGACGCCTCGGCTCGGGTGACCGCCCTCGACTCGAACCGGGTGCGGGTGATCGAGGACGTTCCGTACATCAACTACGCCCAGGTCAAGAAGGCCCACCGAGCCGACTCGGTGCAGAGCTTCGGGCTGCTGTTCCTGATGTTCAACCTCCGCCGCAAGCCGTTCGACGACGTGCGGGTGCGCCAGGCCCTGCATTGGGGGCTGGACAAGGACAAGATGATCGCCACCGGGCTGCTCGGCAACGCCACCCCCGCGAGCAGCTTCCTCCAGGAGAGCCATCCCGACTACCGGCGCGCGGCCGGCGTCTACGGCTACGACCCGGACCGGGCCAAGAGGTTGCTCGCCGAGGCGGGCGTGAGCGGACTCGACGTCACGCTCGTGCTCACCGACACCGCGTGGGTCAAGGACGTCGCGCCGCTGATCAAGGAGAGCTGGGACGGAATCGGCGTGCGCACCACACTCGACATCGGCCAGTCCGGCGGTCAGTACAAGAACAAGATCGACAACGGCGAGTACCAGGTCATGGCCGCGCCGGGCGACCCCTCGGTATTCGGCAACGACGTCGACCTGCTGATGCGCTGGTGGTACGTGGGCCTGTGGGCCGACAAACGCCACATGTGGTCCCAGACCCCCGAGGGCCGGCAGGCCAGGACCCTCCTGGACGCCGCCGCCGCGGAGTCCGACACGGTCAAGCGCAAGGAACTGTGGGGGCAGGCGATCGACCTGGCATCCGTGCAGGTCCCGCTCTACCCGGTCTTCCACCGCAAACTCGCCACCGCCTGGAACGACAAGGCCCTGACCGGATTCCGGCCGCTGCCCACGACCGGCCTGTCCTTCCTGGACAGCGCCCCCGCGTAGCGCCCGGTCCGCGTCGCGGCCCCGCGATGCCGTGCCGCCTCCCCGAGCCGACCGTGGCCGCCCGAACGGGCGGCCACCCTCCCAGCCCATCGAGAGCCCCATGACCACGATCCTGCGCCTGGCCGGCAGACGGCTGCTCACCCTTCCACCCCTGCTCCTGGGGATCACGCTGTTCGTCTTCGTGGTCCTGCGGTTCTCGCCCACCGACCCCGCGTACAACGCGCTGGGCGAGGGCTCCTCCGACGCGGCACGCGCCGCGTACGCCGCCGAGCACGGGCTCGACGACCCACTCGTGGTCCGCTACTTCGCCTTCCTCGGCGATCTCCTGCACGGCGACCTGGGCGTGACCTCGCCGCCGAGCAAGCCGGTCGCCGACGCGATCTTCACCGCGCTGCCGCTGACCCTGCAATTGACCTTCCTGGGCATGTTGTTCGCGTCGGTGGGCGCGCTGCTCCTGGGTGTGGTCGCGGCGCTGTACCGCGACCGTTGGCCGGACCAGGTGATCCGGGTGTTGTCCATGGCCGGCGTGGCCACACCCTCGTTCTGGCTCGGTATCCTGCTCATCCAACAGTTCGCGCTGCGGCTCGGCTGGTTTCCCACCGGCGGCTACGTCAACCCCGTCGACGGCGTCGGGGCCTGGTTCCAGAGCCTGTTCCTGCCCGCCGTCGCGATCGCGATCCCGGTCGGTGCGTCGCTGACCCGGATCGTGCGCACCTCGATGGTCGAGGAACTCGATCGCGACTACGTACGCACCGCCGCCGGCAACGGCCTTCCCCCGCTGGTGATCGTCGGCCGCAACGTCCTGCGCAACGCCTTGGTCACCCCGCTGACCGTGCTCGGACTGCGCGCCGGCTACGCGTTGGGCGGCGCCGTCGTGATCGAGACCATCTTCGGCCTCCCCGGCCTGGGCACGCTCATCCTCAACGGCGTCACCTCCGGCGACGTGGCCGTGGTGCAGGGCACCGTGCTCGTGATCGCCGTCGTCTTCGTCCTGGTCAACCTGACCGTCGACCTCGCCTGTCTGTTCGCCAACCCTCGTACCAGGGAGGCCTGATGATGCGTCAGGAGCTGGTCGCCCGACTCACCGGCCCCGGGATCCGCCTACGCCGGCTGCGCCGCCTGCCGCTGCCCGCGCGTATTTGCTCGATCGCGCTCGTCCTGCTGTGCCTGGTGGCACTGCTCGCACCGTGGATCGCCCCGCACGACCCGCTCGCCACCGGCACCCCGGCGCAGGGCCCGTCGGGCGAGCACTGGTTCGGAACGGACCGAGCCGGCCGCGACGTCTTCTCCCGACTGCTGGTCGGCGCCCGCTGGTCACTGGCCATCGGACTGGGCGCAACCGCACTGGCCCTGGTCCTCGGCGGCCTGATCGGCGCACTCGCCGCGACCTCGCGACGGTTCGTCGACGAAGGCGCCATGCGCGTGCTCGACGTGGTGATGGCCTTCCCCAACGTGGCCCTGGCCGCCGTGTTCGTCGCGGTCTTCGGCAGCTCGCTGACCGTGCTCGTGTGCTCGATCGCCTTCCTCTACACACCCTCACTGGCCCGGGTGGTGCGCGCCAACGTGCTCGCCCAGTACGGCGAGGACTACGTCGCGGCCGAGCGCGTGATCGGCGCCCGTCGCCCGCACATCCTGATCCGCCACGTCGCGGTCAACTGCGCGGCACCGGTCCTGGTCTTCGCCACCGTCCTGGTCGCCGACGCCATCGTCTTCGAGGCCAGCCTGTCGTTCATCGGCGCGGGCGTGCCCGACCCGGACCCCTCGTGGGGTTCGGTGATCGCCTACGGCCGCACCCTGGTGCTCACCGGCGGCTGGTGGGCCACGTTCTTCCCCGGCCTGCTGATCCTGCTGACCGTGCTGGCGCTCAACGTGCTCGCCGAGGGCATCTCCGACGCGTGGGCCGCACCCTCCGGCCCGGCCGGTTCCGACCCCGTCGACGCCGAGCGCCGGACCGCCCGGATCGAACCCCTCGACCCGCGCGCCCGCGCCGATCTCGACGCGCGCCTGGCCGAGGCCGCCGCACACCGGCCGGCCCGCACCATCCCCGACGCGGAACCCCTGCTGTCGGTACGCGGGCTGTCGGTGCGCTTCCCCGACCGACACGGCGGCGTACGCATCGTCGACGGCGTCGACTTCGACGTACGCCCCGGCGAGACCGTGGGCCTGGTCGGCGAGAGCGGCTGCGGCAAGAGCCTGACCAGCCTGGCCGTGATGGGCCTGCTGCCCAAGGGCGCCGAATCCGGCGGCGAGATCCGCTTCGCCGGCCACGACCTGTCCACGATGTCACCGCGCCGACGCCGCCCGCTCCTGGGCCACGAGATCGCGATGGTCTACCAGGACGCCCTCAGCTCGCTCAACCCCGCGCTGACCATCCGCACCCAACTCACCCAGCTCACCCGCCGGGGCGGCACCCGTACGCCCGCCCAACTCCTGGAACTGGTCGGCCTCGACGCCGCACGCGTCCTGCGCAGCCACCCCCACCAGCTCTCCGGAGGCCAACGCCAACGCGTGCTGATCGCGATGGCGCTGTCCCGCGACCCGCGCCTGATCCTCGCGGACGAGCCCACCACCGCGCTCGACGTCACCGTGCAGGCCCAGATCGTGGACCTGCTCGTGCGCCTGCGCGACGAACTGGGCTTCGCCCTGGTGCTGGTCTCGCACGACCTGGCCCTGGTGTCCTCCCTCGCGGACCGCATCGTCGTCATGTACGGCGGACACGTCGTGGAGACCGGCCGCACCGGGGAACTGCTGCGCGCACCCGAACACCACTACGCGCGCGGCCTGCTCGGCTCGGTGTTGTCCCTGGAAGCCGGCGAGGAACGCCTGCACCAGATCCCGGGCGTGGTCCCACCCCCGGCCGAGTTCGGCCCGGGCTGCCGCTTCGCCGACCGCTGCCCGGCGGCGAGCGACCTGTGCCACGACACCCGCCCGGCGCTCACCGGCGCCGTCCACGAACACGCCGCGGCCTGCCACCACCCCGCCACGCCGCTGACCGGAGCCGCCCGATGAGCGACACGACACTCGTCCCCACCCCCGCGAGCGGATCCGCCCCACCCGCGCCGATCGTGCTCTCCGCCCACGACGTGGCCGTAATCCACCGCGTGAACAGCGGCAGACTGTTCACCCCGGCACACCTGCACGCCCTCGCCGGCGCCGACATCCAGGTGCGCCGCGGCGAAGTCCTCGGCATCGTCGGCGAGTCCGGCTGCGGCAAGTCCACCCTCGCCCGGGTCCTGGTCGGCCTCCAGAAACCGACCACCGGCAGCGTGCGCTTCCACGACCGGGACCTGTGGGAGCTGCCCGCCCGACGCCGCGCATCCGAATTCGGCAGCGCCATCGGCATGGTCTTCCAGGACGCCTCCACCGCCCTGAACCGACGACTGAGCGTACGCCGAGTGCTCCGCGACCCACTGGACGTGCACGGGCGCGGCACCCGGGCACAACGCGAGGCCCGGGTCGCCGAGGTGATGGACCTGGTGGGCCTGCCGCCCAGTGCCGCCGACGTGCTGCCGGGACAACTCTCCGGCGGCCAACGTCAGCGAGTGGCCATCGCCCGTGCTCTCGTCCTGGAACCGGAGGTGATCGTCGCCGACGAGCCCACCTCCGCGCTGGACGTGTCGGTACGGGCACAGATCCTCAACCTGCTGCGCGACCTCAAGGACCGCCTCGGCCTGGGTCTGGTCTTCATCTCGCACGACATCCAGACCGTGCGCTACCTCGCCGACCGGATCGCCGTCATGTACCTGGGTCACGTGGTCGAGGAGGGCCCCGCGAAGCACGTCGCCGGCGCGCCGCGCCATCCCTACACCGTCGCCCTGTTCTCCGCGACGCCCAGCCTGCTCACCGAGACGCGACGCGTCCCGCTGACCGGGCCGCTGCCCTCGGCGGTCGACCCGCCGAGCGGATGCCCGTTCCGGACCAGGTGTTGGAAGGCGTCCGACACGTGCGCGCGCTCACTGCCCGAGCCGCGCGAGGACCGGACCGGACACCTCTTCCGCTGCCACCACCCCATGTGACCCACTCGCTCCCCCGATCCCGCGCTCGTCGTGGAACCTCGCGTCGGACCCGCGTCCCTCGCGGCCCCGCCATGCCCGAAATCCCCCGCGCCCACTCCGCACCTCCAGGAGCTCTGACCGCATGACCCCGTCGCCGACCGCACTTCGCGGCGTCGTACCCCCCGTCTGCACGCCCCTCACCGCCGAACTCGAAGTCGACACCACCTCGTTGGAGCGGCTGATCGCCCATCTGCTCGACGCCGGCGTGGACGGCCTGTTCGTCCTCGGCTCCACCAGCGAGGTCGCCTTCCTGCCCGACGCCCACCGTGCCCGCGTCCTGGAGGTCGCCGTGGGCACCGTCGCCGGCCGCGTCCCCGTGGTGACCGGCGTGATCGACACCGCCACGCTCCGAGTGGCCGACCACGTGCGGGTCGCCGAGAAGCTCGGCGCGGACGGCGTCGTCGCCACCGCACCCTTCTACACCCGCACCCACCCGGCCGAGATCGACGCGCACTTTCGCATGTTGCGTGCCGTCACCGACCTTCCGGTGATCGCCTACGACCTGCCGGTGTCGGTCCACAGCAAGCTCGGCACCACGCACCTGGCGACGTTGGCCCGCGACGGCGTCATCCAGGCGGTCAAGGACTCGAGCGGCGACGAGGGCGGCTTCCGCAGGCTGCTCCTGGAGACCGCCGACGTCTCGGGCTTCACCCTGCTCACCGGCTCCGAACTGACCGTCGACACCGCGTTTCGTATGGGCGCGCACGGCGTGGTCCCGGGCCTGGGCAACGTCGACCCGCACGGATACACCCGACTGCGAGACCTCGCCGCGGCCGGCGACTGGGACGCCGCGCAAGCCGAACAGGAGCGCCTGATCGCCCTGTTCGGCCTGGTCGACGCCGGCTCACCGGACCGCATGGGCCGAGGTTCGTCGGCGCTGGGCGCGTTCAAGGCAGCCCTGCACGCGCTCGGGGTCATCGACTGCCCCGTGACCGCGGCCCCGCAGATCCCGCTGAACACGGCGGAGATCGCCGTCGTACGCGGGCATCTGGTCCGGGCCGGTCTGCTCGCGGCATGACCGTGCCCGGATGGCCCCGAGTCGGGGTCGACATCGGCGGCACCAAGATCGCCGCCGCCCGGGTCGAGCACGACGGGACCGTGACCGACCGACGTGTGCGCGCGACGCCGGCCACCTCGGGAGCCGACCGCGTGCTCGCGTCGGTACTCGACCTCGTGCGCGAACTCGCCCCGGGGACAACCTTCGTGGGCATCGGCGCACCGGGCACCGTGGACGTGCGGACCGGGATCGTCCGCTCCGCGACCGACCTGCTCCCCGGCTGGGCGGGCACCGCGATCGCGACCGGGGTCCAGGCCGCGACGGGCCTTCCGGCGTTGGTCGACAACGACGTCAACGTGGCCGCCCTGGGCGAGCTCCGCCGCGGCGCGGCGGCCGGTCACGCCGCCATCCTGTACGTGTCGGTCGGCACCGGCGTCGGCGGCGCCCTCGCCCTCGACGGCCGCGTCGTACGCGGCGCGCGCGGAGCGGCCGGTGAGGTGGGCCACCTGAGCGTGGCCGGCCCGGCGAGCACTCGGCGCTGCGCCTGCGGGCGGATCGCACACGTGGAGGCGGTCGCCTCGGGGCCGGCCATCGAGGCCGCCTATCGCGGCCACTCCACCGGGCCCGGGCCGGAGCTGCGCGAGATCGCGCGCCGCGCGGCCGCGGGCGAGGTACGGGCGCGGGAGGTGATCGGGCACGCCGCCGCCGTACTGGGCCGCACCCTCGCCGGACTCGTCTGCGTCCTGGATCCGGACCTGTTGGTCCTGGGCGGCGGCGTGACCGGGATCGGCGATGACTTCATCGGGCCGCTCACCGACGCGCTGCGCGCCGAGGTGCTGCCACCGCTGCGCGAACTTCCCGTGCGGACCGCGACGCTGGGTCTGGACGCACCGCTGATCGGCGCCGCACTGTTGCCCGAAGACCTGGCATTTCCCCTGAACAGCAAGAAATCGGAACGGACTTGACAGTGCATCACATCCTCGAACGGCTGCGCGGCGGCCTGATCGTCTCGGTCCAGGTCCACCGGCCGGACGACCCACTGCGCGATCCGGCGATCATGGCGGCCATCGCCCGCGCCGGGGTGGAAGGCGGCGCGGCGGCGATCCGCTGCGGCGGCATCGGTGGCGTCCCGGACGTCGCGGCGGTGTGCGCGGCCGTCGACGTGCCCGTGATCGGGCTGTGGAAGGACGGCACCGAGGGCGTGTACATCACGCCGACCACGGCACACGCGAGAGCGGTCGTCGCGGCGGGCGCGCACATCGTCGCGATCGACGGCACCGACCGGGCCCGCCCGGACGGCGGCACGTTCGCCGATGCGGTGCGCGCCGTCCACGAAGTCGGCGCGCTCGTCTTGGCGGACGTGGCCACCGAGGCGGAGGCCCAAGCCGCGGAGCACGCCGGCGCGGACGCGGTGGCGACCACACTGGCGGGCTACACCCCCCACCGTGCGCGCACCGAGGGCCCGGACCTGGCCCTGGTGGAGGCCGTGGCCGCCCGGGTGTCCGTCCCGGTGATCGCCGAGGGCCGCTACCACCGCCCCGTCGACGCGGCCGCCGCGATCACGGCGGGCGCCCACGCGGTCGTCGTCGGCACCGCGATCACGGTGCCGGCCTGGCTCACCGCGACCTTCCGACGGGCGCTCCCCGCACGCTGACCGGTTGCACGCTGCCCGGCCGCATGACGAGGCGGCCGACGCGCGGCCCGGCACACGCCGCGGTCCGCGCGCCGGTCCGGGATACGGCCGACACCTCAACGCGCGCGCTGTCGCCGGAGGTCGAGGGCGTCGACCCCACCGGGGCAGGCCGCGCCGGAAACGGCCGAGCGACATGTGGGGTGCCTCCTCGTCCCGGCTCGCCCGCCGCGGCACTTCGGTCGGCGGACCTCCATGTCCGAGGGCCGGGGGCTGAGTCCGGACACTCGAGGCGCTGTTAGGGTTCCTGAGTTCCGATTGCTCGGGCCGGGTTCGATCCGGTCGTCCTTTGGCTCCGGGAGGCGGATTCACGGTGCCCGCGTGGTCGTTGGAGTTCGGGTGGGGACTCGCGCAGGTCGTGTTCGCCTGGGTGTTCGCGTTCGTGGGCATGTCCTTGGCGGTGAAGGCGCGTTGGTCGCGGTGGACCTGGTACGGCGTGGTCCGCTCGGTGGTCACCACCGCAACGACCCTGTTCCTGGCCTGGCGCTATGGCTTCGAGCCGCACGGGGCGCGCGAGTTCCTGATGCTCGTGGCGAACAAGTACGCGGCGATGGCACTGGTCGCCGCATCGCTCGTGCCGCTGCTCGGCGTCGTGATCGTGTCCCTGGCCCGGCCCGGCGAACGGTGGAATCGTGCGCGTCGGCTGGTGTGGAGCAACGAGGGGATCGGCCCGGTGGCCACGGTGCCCGCTCTGGTCCTGGCCGCCGCCGGCGTGTTGCTCGCCTGGACGCAGGTGGTGGCGGACCTGGGCGGAAACAGCCCGCTCCGGATCCCGGTGATCATGATCCTCGTGCCGCCGACGGTCGGATTCGCCTTGACGGTGCCGGTATTCGCGGTCGGCTCGGTGTTCAACGCGGGCAACGCGCATCCGATCCTGCCCCCGCTGGCAGCCCCGTTCATGATGATCGCGGCAGTCGTGGCGGGGCGTGTCTCGGACGGCATCATCGCGACCCCCGAAGCCGTCCAGGACGTCGTCTCGATCGCGGCCGTCGGCGGCGTGAGTGCTTTGAGCATGTTGGAGATTCAACGTCTACGCGGCGCCGGCCGCGGCTTCCGCAGCAGCGTGGTCTAGGCCGGAACCGAACGAAGTCCACAGCGTCGACGTCTGCGGTGGGACCACGCGGCGGGGCTGCGTCGCTCAGCCCTGGGGCGCGAGGCGTTCCAGGAGTCGGTCGCGCTGCTGGGCCCCGAGGCCGCGGACCCGGCGGCTCTCGGAGATCTGCAGTTCGGCGAGGAGTCGGTCGGCGCGTACCTTCCCGATGTCGGGGAGCGATTCGAGCAGCGCGCGGACCGGCATCTTGCGAACGGCCGGTGAGTCGGTGGCCAACACCTCGCGCAGCGACACGCGGCCGCGCTTGAGCGCCTCCTTCACCTCGGCTCGTTCCCTGCGGGCGGCGGTGGCCGCCTCCAGCGCGGCCCGGCGCTGATCGGGACTGAGTTCGGGCACGGCCATCGCAATCTCCTCGTGTCGTGTACCGGAATGAGCCCATCATGGCGGCACATCCACAGCATTGACCAGCGCCTTTCCGAACGACAACGCGGTCTTGGCCCTCGGCCGCCCGATGCCCTCGACGCGCACCACCGATCGCGTGTGTCGCCGGTGCCCGAACGGGGCCATCCTGTGGTTCTCTCAGGCAGCCGATCATCGGGACCAGCCCGTCGGAGCAGCCGGCCCGATCACCGGGACGGTTCGAAGACAGCTCTCCAGGCCCCTCGCGGAGGATCCGACCGGCTTCATGACGGCGACACGGACGAACACCGACGGTAACTCGCGGGCAGTTTGGCGCCCAAGCGGTCCTCCAGCGCGTCGACCTCCCGAGGAGCGGCCCCATCCACCCCCAGCCACCGGGCTCGGCGGATCTCGTCAGGGAACGGCTCGACCCGCTCCTGCTCGTGCAACACCGGGTCGAGCCACTCGTCGCTCCAGCGCCGCAAGAGATCGCGCCACGCACAGGAGGCCCCGTCATCGCGGCTTCGAACGTCCTCCACGCCGCAATCGTGGTAACGGACGGAGACACCCACCGCGGATCGGCTTCTCCCACTCAACGGACCCCTCACCAAACGGGGTTGAGACTCGAACCGAGCAGCCGCGCGGAAAGCCACCCCACATCGAGCACGACGAAGCGGTGGCCGGTGAGCTCGGATCCGTCGCAGCCCGGCCCGGTCGGGGGCGGCCCGGTCGGGGGCGGCCCGGTCGGGGGCGGCCCGGTCGGGGGCGGCCCGGTCGGGGGCGGCCCGGTTGGGGCGGCGGTTTCGCGCGTGGTGTCAGACGATTTCAGCTACGGACGCGAGGGGCGGTGTTCCCCCTCGGCATCGCTGCTCCCTGTGCTCGTCAGAATCGCGCTCGCGACAACGTCGAAGAGGTGGTCGGCGCGTGGCGCGAGCGGGGGTTGATCGCCGAGCCACGCGAGCGCCGCTACCAGCGCGAACAAATCGGCGCCGTCGATATCGCTCCGTGCCATACCCGCGGCCTGGGCGCGGGTGAGGAGCCGCGCACCGGCAGCGCGCAGCGTGACGCACGAAGCATGGAGCGCGGATTCGGTGTCCCCGATGGCGGCTGCCATCAGCACGGTCACGCCCCGATACTCGGTTGCCCACGCCACGCAGTCGCGCAGCCACGAAACGAGAGCGTCTTCGGGTGAGTTCGACGTCTCGAGTTCGGCCGCTTTTGCCGTCAGTTCGTCGAACCTCGTGCGGAGCAGGACTTCGAGCAGCGCCTCGCGCGTCGGGAAGTGCCGCAGCAGTGTCGCGAGCCCGACATCGGCCCTGCGTGCGATGTCGCGCAGGGAGACGTCGACGCCCTGCTCGGCGATGGCGGTGCCCGCTACTGCGAGCAGGTGGTCGCGGTTCTTCCTGGCGTCGGCCCGCATCTGCCCCTCTTGACTATCCGGATCAGTGGTCCATATATTCGGATCAGTGGTCCACTTATCTGGATCGCTGATCCGAATGAGCCTATACCGCAGCGCGGGCAGGAGAAACGATGCCGACACACACGATGAGGGCGGTCCGGCTCCACGAGCACGGCGGCCCTGAAGTTCTGCGCTACGACGAGGTGCCGATTCCCGAGCCGGGGCCGGGCGAGGTACTCGTTCGCGTGCACGCGGTCGGCATCAACCCCCCTGACTGGTACCTGCGCGACGGGATGTCCAACCTGCCTCCGGAGACGAGGCCGAAGATCAGCTTGCCCGTGATTCCCGGAACGGACCTGTCGGGCGTCGTCGAGGCCGTCGCCGCGGATGTGGACGGCCTCTCCGTCGGCGATGAAGTCTTCGGCCTCCTGCGCTTCCCGAGCTTCGATGGCAGCACATATGCCGAGTACGCGGTAGCGCCTGCATCGGACCTCGCGCTCAAGCCGGCGGGCATCGATCACACGCAAGCCGCCGCGACGCCCATGGCCGGGCTGACGGCGTGGCAGTTCCTGATCGAGCTAGGACACGATCACCCGTCGCCCTTCCAGGCGGCGAGACATCGTCCGGTGCCACTCGACGCCGACGTGAGGGTGCTCATCAACGGCGCCGCGGGGGGCGTGGGGCACTTCGCGCTACAGCTGGCGAAATGGAAGGGGGCCCATGTCATCGCGGTGGCATCCGGCGCGCACGAGTCGTTCCTGAGCGACCTCGGCGCAGACGAGTTCATCGACTACACCAAGAGTCGTCCCGAGGAACTCGTACGCGACGTCGACCTGGTTCTCGACACCGTCGGCGGCCCCGACAGCAAGCGCTTCCTGCGCACACTCAAGCGCGGCGGCTCCCAGTTCCCCGTGTTCTTCGGCGAGTTCGACGAAGAGGAGACCGCAAAGCTGGGCGTCACGGTCACAGGTACCCAGGTCCGCTCGAACGGCGCGCAGCTCGCCGAACTGGGACGCCTGCTCGACACGGGCACGGTCCGCGTCGCGATCGACAGCACGTTTGCGCTCGCGGACGCGCGAGCAGCGCACGAACGCGCCGCCCGAGGGCACATCCGGGGCAAGATCGTACTCACGGTCGCTTAGGAACAGGCCCCTTCACGGTCACATCCGACGCTTGCCATCGGGGCACCGGAGCCGTCGAGACGCCGACGCGGAAACGTTGGGCGCTTTGGCGACCAGGCTTCGGCGACCAGGCTTTGGCGACCAGGCGGCGGCGATGCTCGCTGTGGCGAACCGAGCGAACCCGTGCGGTCGCTCGGTTCGCCACAGGAGGCGGGGCCGCGTACATCACCGCCCGGCCGGCACACAGCGGGCCGGCCGTGCGAGCACAAGCGACCCTTCGGCTCAGGTCCAGGTGCTGAACCACATGCGGTCCAGCCACGCGCTTCGACCGATCGTCTCGCCGGTGAGGATCGGATGGAAGTACAGGAAGTTCCACGCGATCAGCGCGATGATCGCGACCACGCCGGCGGCGCCCCACGCGCGTCGCCGTTCGCCGGCCCCGGGTGGGCCGAGCAGCGCGCCGAGCATCATGGTCACCGCCAGGCACAGGAACGGGACGAACACGACGGCGTAGAACGGGAAGATCGTGCGCTCTTGGAATGCCATCCATGGCAGGTAGACCGCGCCCAGTCCGCACAGGATCGCGCCCGCGCGCCAGTCCCGGCGGCCGGCCCAGCGGAAGAGCAGGTAGCCGACCGCGATCAGGCCGGTCCACCACAGCAGCGGCGTGCCGATGCCCGGCACGGTCTGGTAGCAGTCCTGCTCGGCGCAGCCGGCCGTGCCCCGGTGCACCGTCTCGTTGTACCGAATCGAGCCAGTGACCAGGCCCACCCGCGCGGCTCGGGACGTGCGGCCCTGGGAGCGCCGGGGAACTCCACATCCCCCTGCGGTAGTTGCCTGCGGGTCGGCTGACCGGTCGCCACGTCACTCGTCACCCGGGCATCGTATTGATGTACGAACCAGCCGATTGCCCCTGCACAACGTCCTGATCCGCGGAGAAGCAATGTCGGGCGAGATGCCCGCGCCGTGAAGTTGCGGTTGCCGCTGCCGTTGCCGTTGGCGCTGCCGCGCCGTTTGCCGCGCCGTTGCCGTTGTCGACTGGCGGCCGGCCACGAATGCGCCGCCGACGAGGTCCTCGCCTCCCCCGTGCACCGCGTCCCCGGCATCGCAGAGCCGTCGGATGACCCGCCCGAGGGCGGTGTTTCAGCCCCCTTCGAGTTCCCGGCGCACGGTGGCAGCGATGCGGGTGAGTGCGGTCTCGAGGTGGCGGCGTTGCGCGGCGGTGAGCGGATCGAACACGAGTCGTTTCACCTGGGCGACGTGTTCCGGTGCGCTCTCGACGAGTTTCTGCCGGCCGGCGTCGGTCAGGGTGGCGAGGGTGTAGCGGCCGTCGCCGGGGTCGGGCCGGCGGGCGACCCAGTCGCGGGCCTCGAAGCGGTCCATCGCCTTCGACAGGCGGGGCAGGGTGCTGTCGCAGAGGCGGGCCAGGTCACCGAGCCGCATCGTGGCCTCGCCGGCCGCGGACAGCCGGGCCAGGACCCCGTACTCGAAATTGGAGATGCCCGCGTCCCGCTGCAACTGGCGATCCAGGGCCGCCGGGAGGGCGATGACGACCGTCAGCAGCGCCTGCCACAGGTCCTGCTGATCGTCGTCGAGCCAGGGCGACTGAGCTTCCATGAGCCTCATCATACTTGCCCAAGCAAGCCACATCGCTTGCCTGGGCAATTGATGTCACTTGCCCAGGCAACTCTTCATGAGCTACTTTCGAACTTGCCCAGGCAAGTGAAAATACTTGCCGGGGCAAGTGAAGGAGCTGATTCCGATGACCCCCACGAGCAGCACGGCCTCCCCGGAGGGCCCGACTTCTCCCCACCCGTCGCGCACACCGGCCGCGGCGTACGACGATCTTCTTGCCCGGGTCCTGCCACAGGCGCGCGAGCAGCTGAAGTGGAACCCCTCCGACGGGCCCCTGCCCAGCCTCTTCGTCAGCCACGGCGCCCCGTTCACCCTCGACGATCCGCAGTGGCTCGGAGATCTCTTCGATTGGGCCCGGTCACTGCCCAAACCTCGGGCCATCGTCGTCGTCTCGGCCCACTGGGAACGCGCACCGGTCGCGATATCCGGAGCCGCGGCCGGCACCCCGCTCCACTACGACTTCAGCGGCTTCCACCCCCGCTACAAGACCCTTCCCTACGCGACCCCCGACGCCGGCGATCTGGCTCGACGGCTCACCGGCCTGCTCGGCCGGACGCCGGTGCACGAGTTCGTCGACCGCGGCCTCGACCACGGCGCGTTCATCCCGCTCATGGCCATGTACCCCGCGGCCGACGTCCCGGTCGTGCAACTGTCGATGCCCAGCCTCGACCCCGGCGCCCTGCTCCAACTCGGGGCACGCCTGCGGCCGCTGCGCGACGAAGGCATCCTCGTTCTCGGCTCGGGCTTCATGACGCACAGCTTCGCCGTCTTCCGTCGGCCGGAACTCGCCGCCGACACCGCGGCCTTCGACCAATGGGCCGTCGACGCCCTCGCCCGGGGCGACGCCGACGCCCTCACCGACTACCGCAACAAGGCGCCGGGCGCCGCGGTCGCCCACCCGACGGCCGACCACTTCGTACCGCTGCTGCTCACCGTCGGCGCCGCCGACGACCCCGGCAGCGCCGTGAGCGCCATCGACCGCATCGTGATGGGCAACTCCACCCGGTCGATACAGCTGACCTGATCGCCCCGACGTGACCCACCTTCCCGCCCGATCGCCGCACCCGTCGGCGACGACATCAGCACACCCCGAAGGAAGTGCCATGAAGGCAATACGTTTCCACGAGTTCGGCGGCAGCGAGGTCCTACGCCACGAGAACGTCGACCGCCCCGTCCCCGGCACCGGACAGGTCCTGGTACGGGTGGCCGCCACCTCGTTCAACCCCGTCGACGACCACATCCGCGCCGGCGCCCTGGCCGAGATGATCCCGATCACTCTCCCGTACGTGCCGGGGATCGACCTCGCGGGCACCGTCGCCGAACTCGGCCCGGACGTCACCGGCCCACAGGTCGGCGACCCCGTCATGGCCATGCTGCCCCTCGACACCGCAGGCGCCGCCGCCGAATACGTCCTCGCCCCCGCCGAATCCCTGGCCCCCGCACCCCGCACGATCGAACTCGTCGACGCCGCGGCACTGCCACTGACCGGCCTGGCCGCCTGGCAGACCACCTTCGAACTCGCCGAACTCGAGCCCGGCCACAGCGTCCTGATCAACGGAGCCGGCGGCGCGGTGGGCAGCCTCGTCGTCCAACTCGCCGTCGACGCGGGAGCACACGTCACCGCGATCGACGCCCCGCAACACGCCGACCGCCTCCGCGGCTACGGCGCACACCGCGTCCTCGCCCCCCTCGACCTCGCCACGGACCCGGCCCCCGCAGGCGGCCCCTTCCAGGTCGTGATCAACCACGTGCGCCTCTCCCCGGAGGAACTCGCGCACCTGACACACCACGTCGCCGACGGCGGGGTCGCCGCAAGCACGGCCGGCCCCATACCCGAGGACCCCGCCCGGAAGGTGCGCAGCGCGAGCCTGTGGGTCCGCAGCGACGCAGCCCAACTCGCCGAACTGGCCGCCAAGATCGACGCCGGCACACTCCGCCTCCACATCGCCGCCCACCGACCGGCCACCGACCTGGCCACCGTCCACAACGACGCCCGCGCCGGACGACTGCCCGGCAAGACGGTGATACTCGCCCCCTGAACACACCCCCGACCACACCCGACCGGGCCGCCCGCCGTCCGCTCGCCCCACCGGCGGGCGGCCCGCAACCCCGACAGCAACCACACCCGCAACCCGTCGGCACCGGCGAAGCCACGCAGGCAGGCGCCTCGCACACGAGCCCGGCGCTGCCGCTCAAGCACGTTGCCAGGGGCGCTTCGGCGTCCCGGGCAACATCGCCTTCACTCGGGCTCCGGCCGCCCCGGAGTCCGAGTCATCTCGAGCGGCGCAGGTGCGGAGACGACCCCGGCGTTTCCCGGGTGGATCGCATAGCGGCCTTCGTCGCCGCACTGTTGGAACGGTAGACCGGCGACGCACCGCCCACGCACGCCCCGAATCCACCCGACCCCACTGAAACCCACAACCAAAAACCGGCCACATCACCAGATCCAAGCCACCGCCCCGGCCACCACCGGGGCCGCAACGAGAGCGCCGTGGGCGAGCGCCTGCCGCGCCCGTACCTTCGCCTTGCGGCTCTTGGCGGTACCCCACATGGCGGAGAACGCCGCAATCTGGCCGGCCGCCAGGAGCCACGTGACCGCTTTGGCTCTGAGCTTCCCGGCTTCGGTGTATGGGCCGTCGCAAGAGTTGTCGTCGTGCTCGCAGTTCCCGAACCACAGGTCCGCCAGGATGTGCCAGTCGGCGAAGAGCAGGACCGGCAGTCCGATGAGCGTCACCGCCAGCGGAACGCACCACCACCACTGCGGCCGACTCGCCGCAAAGCCCGCACCGTTCCGTTCGTCCAAGGCAGGCATGCTCGTTCAACTCCCCCGAGTCCGGGACACCCCCCAGCGCCCCTCGTGCCCCGACGGTACCGAACCGCGCCCACGAGCAACGAAGTCATGCACGAGTCAGTCAAGAATGACTCTGGCCCACATCCGGCAGCGACGACGTGTCAGGACACGGGCCTTGACCGCACCGAGCAAACGCATGGGCAGATAGGGGACCACATCGGCCTCGGACCTGGTCGAAAGGATCAAGGTCGACGAACTCGCCTTGCACCTTCGGACTTAGGCAGCCAGAGTTCGAACCCGGAACAGGCGCTCCAGACGGGTTCCCGACCGACGACCCGAAGTCCGTGCTCGGGTGGAGACCGAATCGGCCGAAGTGGTCCGGGTCATCGAGTACGACGACCATCGGGGCCGGAACGACCCGACAAGCGGGCGTACCTGCCCTGGCTCGGCGTCGGACAACCCAAGTCCACCCATTTCCTTGGCCCTCCCGGTGCAGGGTGACCCGAAAGAGGCGGCCTGGCTGTCCATCGGGTACGCGTCCTCGTCCTGCTCCGCCAACAGGCCCGACTCGGCGGGAACTTCGTACCGGAGCAACCCCTTCGGCCGCCGCACCTCCACTGGGCCCGGCCACTTGTCGATCACAACGCCAAGCTCTCATCATCCGAAACGTGTTGGGGTGATCGCGTGATCAGGCCCGGGACTGCTCGGCGGCCCCAGTCAGCCGAACCGGAATCCCGAAAGCCCGCACGACCCGGGTTCGATCGATAAGGTCGCGTGCGCGAATCGACCAGGCTCGGAGCTGGGTTCGCGCAGCGGTCATCGGCGTCCCGATCCCGAGCAGCGGGTCTCGCCCGAGCCGCCGAGGCGTCGCGGCCGCGTGGGATGGTACAGGGGGTTCGTCGATGTGCAACGTGGATCACGAAGCTGCCGCGATGGACGCGATCGCGAAGCTGGTGGCGGCATATCCGCACCTGACACAGACGATCTTCGGCTCCGGCATCATTCCCGGGGACACTCACGCGGACAGATCTGCCAAGTTGGCCTCGGCGGAATGGTGGCCTCGTTTCTCCGAGTTCAATGAGCAACTCGACGACGTGCTCGGTCGTGCTCGCGAGGTCGCCCGGGCACAGTTCGGCGGCCGCCTGACCTATGGCGCCGGTCTGTGGGAGGAAGTGGACTGGACCCACTTCGACATGGTCGGACTGAACTACTACCGAATGGCCTACAACGACGCCGACTACGTCACCAACCTCAGGCGATTCCACAGCAGCGGCAAGCCCATCGTGATAACCGAGTTCGGCTGCTGTGCCTTCGATGGCGCTGCCGAGATGGGCCCGGCCGGTTACGGCATCATCAACTGGGCGGCGGATCCTCCCGCGCTGTCAGGCACGTTCACCCGCAATGAGCAGGTGCAGGCGGACTACCTGTCACAACAACTGGGAGTGTTCGCAGCGGAAGGCGTTTATGGCGCCTACGTGTTCGAGTTCATGGCGCCGAAGCCCCACTCTCTCGATCCTCGCTACGACTTGGACATGGCGAGCTTCGGCGTGGTCAAGGTCGTCGACGACGGCTGGGAACCAAAGACCGCGTTCGATGAACTGGCCAGGCTCTACAGCGCCCACTGACACCCTGAAGCACGGCGGCTGGGGGAAATGCTGCGCGGTCGGAACAAGCCCTCCCCCCGGTAGTGCCGGAAGCCGGTGATGTCAGCGAACCGCAAGATCCGTACGCACCCGCAGGATCCGTACGCACCCGGAGGATCCGTACGTACGCCGAGAACGGCAAGGCGTCGGTGCATCCCATGTGTGCCGCTCGACACCGCCGCCGGGACACGTACCGCCTCACGCGGCTCCACGGATCGCCACTTCCTCCGACGAGCCCACGTCTTCGTTCACCGCCACGATCGCCCCGCCGTACGACCCGTCACCAACCTCCGTGGGCCATACACCTAGCCGTCAAGGAACCGGCCCCACGGCACCCGAGCGTGGACGAAACCGTCCCCAACCTCCACTACAACCGCTCCGGCCGGTCCCACGGGCGCACGGGCGCCGGGCGCACAGGCGCCGGGCGCACGGGCGATCCGGCTGCACGAGGAGGCGCACAAGCCAGTCGACGTCATGGGCGCGCGAGGGCAACCGACCGGCCACCCGCCGCCATGGCGAACACGCGATGATTCGGTCATCGGAGGGCTCGGCTTGTGGCCGCGTACCTCCGCGGCCCATTCAGTGCCACTCGTGGCACGAGACGAGGAGAGCTTTTGCTCACGGTGGCAACCTGGAATGTCCTACACCGCGTTCATGCGGAGAACTGGGGCGAAGACACGGCGGCAACGTGGCCGGACGAATCGCAACGGATCGCTGCGATCACGGCATTGTTGGTCGAACGCACTGAACCGGTCACCGCCCTACAGGAGGTAAGCGGCGACCAACTGACCGGCCTCCGCCGCGCCTTGCCCGACCACACGGTCCACGCGATGCGATATCCACGAGTCCCGGCACCACGCCACGGAACGAAACCGCTCGACGACCCGGGTGAGTACCTCGTGCTCTTGGTGCGCGGCCCGTCGCGGCAGTTGGCCGCCGAAGCCTTCAACGACGACTCGGGGAAGGGATTGCTCGCCGTACGAACCCACGGGGCGCTCGTGGTCGCCACGCACGTAAGCTTCGGTCGGCGACGACCTCGGCAACTGGCGCGCCTGGCTGAACTGGCCGCAGACTCGACAGACCCCGTGATCCTGCTCGGCGACTTCAACGCCGACCGCGTCACCGTAGCGGACGGTCTCGGCCCGGAGTTCATCGTTGCCGAACTCCCGCCGGACGCGCCGCCGACACGACCGGACGGCCGGAGCGCCGGGTCGCAGCACATCGACCATGTGGTCGTGCGCGGCGGCGATGTGCGCGACGTGATGGTCGAAGACGTCCACGGACTGTCGGACCACAATCTCCTACGCGCGAACGTGACCGGGATCGCCGCACGTTCGGCCTCCGAGTGAGACCTCGTCCCTCGCATGCGGTCGGCATTGCGAGCGGGCGGTTGCGATGTTCGGGGTGGGCAACGGGCCGTCGATTCGGAGTGCGAGAAATGCTCAAGACCTGTGGATCGGTCTCGGGTTGTACGCGAGGGCGTACCTTCCCGAATGATCCTGTGATGGTCACCGAGTACGCCCGCGTTCACAGCGCGGGGCAGGAAGGCACACCCGCGTGTTCGGCGCAGTGGACGCGGACGGCTCCATCGAGTCCGGCTCCTGATCGACGCAATCGTCCGCGCGGGCGCCCGGCGGATGCTCGCCGCCGCGTTGGAGGCCGAAGTCAAGCTCCGCGCCAAGGTCACCCGCGGCCCCGGCAGTCCGGCCGCAGCCCTCGCGACGGTGTTCGAGCTCGTCGAAAACGAGTAGGCGTCCCGGAACCGGCCTGGAACCATGGCGGCTATGAAGCGAGTCGTAATCCTGGGGCGTGGCGGTGCAGGGAAGTCAGTCCTCGCGGTCCGCCTGGGCGCAATCACCGGGCTTCCCGTCATCGAGCTGGACACGCACTTCTGGCGACCCGGCCTTGAAGCGACCACCCCCGACCAGTGGGCCGCCGTCCAACGTGAACTCGTCCGAGGCGAGGCTTGGATCATGGATGGCGACCTCGGGCCCTACGACGTCCCCGACGTCCGGCTCCAAGCGGCGGACACCGTCATCCTGCTGGACTTTTCGTTCTCGCGCTGCGCCTGGCGAGCGATCCGACGCTCTCGGGAACGCGCCGACTTCTGGCGGTGGGTATGGGCCTATCGACGCCGGAGCCGACCGCTCCTCCTCGCGGCGATCACGACCGACGCCGGTAACGCGAACCTGCACGTAATTCGGAATCCGCGCGCACTGAGACGCTTCGTAGCGCAAGTCACGACCGGCCGGATCCCCGGCCGACCGTAATTCCACGCATGGCAGCGACACCGCGCAACTTCGTGCGATCCACAGGATTTGACAATTACTTCGGAGTGCCGACGGCGGGACGCGAAGCCCGCTCGCGACACACCGAGTTCCCACCGAGGACGCGTCGCCGTTCGCGGGAAGCGATCGCCCGCCGCGGTGCGCCCCGGGTCGGCCGGCACCATCCTCGGCGGGAGAAATACGTTGCCCCGCAGGCGCTTCGGTCGGGATCCTCACGGATGTGACCACCACCCAAGGCACCGCCGGCCCCACCGTCGTCGTACCCGTCAGGGTGCGAGACCTTCGGCTGCGGGATCTGCCCGCGTGCACCTGGTCGGGCTCCGCCACCCATCTGCGGTACGTGGAGCGGGAGTTGATACGCGCGGCGGCCGGGGAGGTGGACTACCTGGCCGTGTGTGCCGGGGGCGATCTGCCGGTGGCGATCGGCGGCATCGACTACCGGGTTCGCGAAAAGGCCGGAACTCTGTGGCAGTTCGCCGTGCACCCGGCACTTCGGTCTTGTGGCCTGGGGACGTTGCTGATCCGATCCTCCGAACAAAGGATCGAAAGCCGTGGCCTGCGCAGGGCCGAACTCGCGGTGGAAGAGGACAACCCGCGGGCTCGTGCCCTGTATGAGCGGTTGGGCTATGTCGCGTACGGCCGCGCCCCGGACGCCTGGGACGAGGAGGGCCCCGAAGGGTCGATCCGTCGCCACGAGACGATGTGCGTCCTGATGCGAAGGGAGCTTTGAGCCCCCGTTCGTCGACGGATGCCCGGGGCCACCGGTCCACCGGGTGTGCGGCCCGAGCACCGGTGCGCGCCCTGCGCGCGCAGAACGTGCACTCGGGCGATCCGGGCTGCATGGCCTGGCCGAGGCAAATCGACTGCACGCCGAACCTGCACGGGCCGGCTCTCGCGGAACTGTGCGGCGACTGTGGCCGTGTCGTCACCGACCGGCGCCGCCGGGGCCGCGCCCCGCATCCATGCGGCGCCTGCCTCGGCGACGCCGTCCGTCGATGACGCCACGCTTCGTGCCGACCGCGCGGAAACCGAGCACCGGACCGGTCCGGCCCAACCGTGTCGAGTTCACCTCCTAACGGAAGTCCTCCGCCCGATCCCGCGCCCATTGCGCGAAGGTCCGTGCCGGCCTGCCCGTCACGGACTCCGCCGTGGGCAGTGGGCCCAGCACCGACGGATCGAAGTCCGCGTTGTCCGACGGATCCACGGGATTGCCGTCATAGTCGGTGAAACCCAACAGGAAGTCCGCGGCTTCCGCGGCGAACCCGCCCATCGCCCGATAGACCTCGCGGGCCTGAAGCGGGGTCAGCTCCTCGAACCGGATCTCCTCGCCGAGCGCGTCGGCGATTGCCTTCACCTGGTCACGCAGGCTGATCAGGCCGGGACCGTTGATGTCGTAGGCCTTTCCGGCGTGGCCGTCCTCCAGCAACGCCTGGATCACCACATCGGCGATGTCCTGCTCGTGCACCGGAAACCACCCGCTGTCCGGGTTGATGTCCCGCACCACGCGTTCGGCGCGGATGGACGGGCCCCAGAGCGCGAGTTTGTTCGCCGCGAACTCGCCGGGTCGGATGTGTGTCCACTCCAGACCCGACCGTTCGACGGCCTGTTCCACGGGCGGGTGGAATGTCGTGTCGAAACCGCCGGTCACCGCGCCGGACGAGAGCACGACGATCCTTCGGACGCCCGCTCGCTTCGCCGCCTCGACCACCTTCTCGGCCGTGGACGGTTCCGGGAAGAGGAACATCCTGTCCACCCCGGCCAGCACCGGCCCGAGTTCCTCGGGCCGGGTGAGGTCGCCCCGCATCACGTCCACTCCGGCGGGCGCTTTTCGGGGATCCCTCGTCATCACCCTGACCTGGACGTCCCGCAGTCCGGCCGTGACCAGCCGGCCCACGGTGCCCGTCGCGCCCGTCACCAGTACCCGCACCTTCCACCCCTTTTCCGTATGACCTACGGATAAAGATTACCATACACTCTACGGAAAATAGGGGGGCACGATGGAACACAGCGGCGGAGGCGATCCCCGCGAGACCCTGCGCCTGTTGTGGCGGCAAGAGAAGGCCAGGTCGGGCCGTGGCAGGCCACCCAAGATCACGCTGTCCGGAATCATCGCCGCGGCAATCTCGGTGGCCGACAGGGACGGCATCGACGCCATGACCATGGACAGAGTCGCCGCCGCCCTGGGCGTCGGGACGATGACGCCGTACACGCACGTCCCCGGCAAGGCCGAACTGATCGACCTCATGGTCGACGCGGCCTGGCAGTCCCTGGACCTCTCCGATTCCGGCTCGTGGCGCGCCCAGGTCACGCACTACGCCCACCAGACCGTCGCCCTGTACGCCCGGCACCCGTGGCTGCGCACTGTATCCACCGTCCGTCCGCCCCTGGGCCCGGGCCTGTTCGCCCGGCAGAACCACCTGCTGGCCGCACTCTCCCAAACGGACCTGTCGCCGCCCCAGGTCCCGGCCGCGGTCGACGCGATCGTCACCTTCGTCGACGCCGCCGCGGCAGCCCAAGCCGAACACGCGCGGGCCTCCGCCGTGAGCGGCGAGTCCGAGGACGACTGGTGGTCCGCCCGCCAGGTCTTCTGGGACGAGGTCTTCGACCCGGCACGCTACCCCGCCATCGCCCGTTCGTGGGCCGACGGCGGCTTCGACCGCAACGCCGCGCAGGCCAGGGCGAACGCCTTCGACTTCGGCCTGCGCGCCCTGCTCGACGGCATCACCGCCATGGCCTCCGCCGACGAACGCCGGTAATACGACCGTCGGGATGGAAGGCGCGACTGACCCGATCGAGGACAACGCCGTCCGCGGTGCGGAGGCAGCGGCGCGGGCAGGCCGGAGCCTTCGTCCGCAGGCTCACCATTCACGGAGCCGGTGCCGCCCACCTTCGCGGAATGGCTGCGGATCCGCGAGGAGTGGGTCGGCGGCCATTTCGGGCCGCTGCGCGTGCGATGTCAGGCACGGGAGCCCGGCGGTGAGGTCGGTGGTCGGGTGGGCTTGGGTGGGCCGCCAGCCGAGCAGGCGGACGGCGCGGTCGCCGGAGACGGTCTGGTCGAGCGCAAGGGCTTGGGCGAACTGGTCGAACGCAAGGGCTCGGGCGAACGGGAGGCCGAGGGTTTCGGCGGCCTGTTCGAGCGGCCAGGGTTCGGCGCGGCCGATGCCGCCCGCGGCGAGGTCGGCGGCGGCGAGTGGGGGGTGCCGACGGAGTCGACGGCGACGCCGTGCCAGAGGGTGCCGGCGTCGGCTTTGGTGAGGACGAGGCTGTAGAGAGCGGCGAGCGCCGTCGCGCTGCCTGCCGATCATCGCCTCGCCGAACGCGATCGGGTCACTCTCGCCGACCTCGCCGACGAACCCGTCGTGTGCCCCGACATGTTCACCTCCCCGGAGGGCGAACGCCACCGGATCGTCGACCCGCGACCCGACGGCACACCGGCGCCGCGCAGCCCCAGGGTCGCCCAGATCGAGGAGTGCCTCCGGATGGTCGCCCCCGGCCGCGGCATCTGGCCGGCCCCGGAACCGCTCGCCCACTCGGTCCCGGCCATGAACATCCGCTGGGTCCCCATTTCCGACGCCGAGCCCGTCGAACTGGCCGTCGTCTGGACCGACCGCGGTCCCGAGGAACTGATCGCCACCATGGTGGCCGAAGTCCGCGCCCTCGTCACGGAACCCACCCACGCCATGTTCCGTGCCCAGCAGGTCGAATTCACCACGACATTGACGTCCGCGGCCTCCGGCGAACGCCGCGGGAGAGACGTCGAGGGTCGGGATCATGCCTGCGGGCGGGCCGTGGGTGGCTTCGCCGTGGGTGGCTTCAGCGCCCGGCGGGTGCGGTGTCCTCGCCCTTGCCGTGCCGTCGGCGCGCCCGGAACTCGTCGCCCTTGCGCGCGCTCCAGGCGTTGAGCGCGGTTCTGGCCGGCAGAAGCACGCTACAGGCGGGAAAGATGAGCGCCGGGAACAGCCACACCTCGACGCCGCTCCCGCCCATCACCGACCGGACGATCACCGTCACCACGTAAGCGGCGACTCCCGCACCGAGCCACCACTTCCACGCGCTCCCACTGGGGCCCTCGGTGGGCCGATTCGAATCCTCGTCCTCCCGGGTACTGACCGGCTGCCCGTTCCTCTTGCGCCACAGGGCGCGAATCAGAAAAGCCCCACCGAACACGGCGAGAACCACCCCCAGCAGCCCCCACTCCATCGGCGACTCCGGTACCCCTCGGGCGTACTCGTTCACGTCCCCACCTCCGCGATCGATCCTGTGACGCAGGTCGGCCGAACATCTGCCCGGGGCACCAAAAGCCACACCCACTACGGGAGTTGTACGCGATCGACAGGCACCTACCGCGGGCGGAATCCACCGACGAAGCGACTGCCGACGGCGTGGGACGGCGCGTGACCCGGTCCGTGGACAGTGTGCGAAGCCCGCGCGCGCGGCCACCCGCTCGACGTCGTGTGGAGGCCGGGTGCGGGATACCGGGGCCTGATTCCGCGATCACACCGCAGCCCCGAATGTGCTCGGGTGGGTGCGTCACGGTGCCACACACAAGGGGAATGTCCGATCGAACTCGGGGCAGGAACAGTCCACTTGCGACCGGCAACGATCGATTCGGGGCGAAGATGACCATCCACACGAAGTACCGCGCCACCACGGTGACCACCGGCGCCCTCGCGGCCCTGCTGCTCCTGGCCGGATGCGGCGACAACGACAAGGACGACGACCGCCGAACCCCCGCGGGCGACACCGCTCCCCCGCCCCCGGGCGACGCGGCCACCTCCGCCCCCGACTCGGGCCGGGACAACACCAAACTCGACGACGCAACGCTGCGCACCAAGGTCCAGACAGCCGCCGCACAGGTCAAGACCGTGCACACGGTCGGCGCCCTGCGCGGTCCCAACGGCGAGACCTCCTTCGACCTGCGCGTGGACAACACCACCCGCAACTACACCGGCACCCTGATCGAAGCAGGCCAGACCGCGCAGATCATGCGCATCGGCCCGGATATGTACCTCAAGGCCGGCGCCGACTACTGGACCAAGGCCGC
Source organism: Embleya sp. NPDC025285 (assembly GCF_055558835.1). Lineage (NCBI taxonomy): Bacteria > Bacillati > Actinomycetota > Actinomycetes > Kitasatosporales > Streptomycetaceae > Embleya > Embleya sp. NPDC025285. Next base: position 23,900 of record NZ_JBVHLU010000082.1, on the reverse strand, counting down.
GAAGGTCACCGACCCCACCGCCATCGCCCTGATCCAGGACAAGCACGTCAAACTCAAGGTCGAGGACCCCCGCTTCAAGGGCATCAGCGCCGCCGCCGAACTCGGCGACATCAACAAGGCCGTCGCCGACTGGGGACCCACCGTCCAACGCCGCCCCGACACCGACATCGCCGGCACCCGCGCCATCGTCTTCGGCGAGACCGACCCCCAAGAAGGCGAAACACTGCTCTACGTCCCCGCCAAGGGCGAGACCTTCCCCATCAAATTGGAGAACAAGAACCCCGCCAACGGCGGCACCATCGACTGGAACGAACACAACAAACCCGTCACCGTCACGCCCCCGACCCCCGACACCGTCGTCAACCTCCCCGCACTCACCGGGGAAACCCCCACCACCGGCTGACCCCGAACCAGGCACCCCACGGCACCGATCGGGCGGTGACGGCTCCGACCCCAAGGGACGCGGTCGGTGAATGAGTGCCTTGCTTCGCCCCGTCGATGCGCCCCGCCGGCGGGCGGGTTCGGCGGCGCGTGCGTCGGCTGCGGCCTCGCCCTCGGACCCGCCGCTCCGTGCCCGCGAGGAGCCCCTCGGTTCCGGTCGCGGTTGGCGGCCGAGATGAAACGGCGCGGGAACCGGCCCGTGCGCGCCGCTGGTCCGCGCCGCCGTGGAGACAACCGTCTTGGGCGCCTTCGCGCGGTGGGTCCGGGGGTACGACCGCCGAGCCGGCTCGGGGACGTCTCCGGGTTCGCTGCGAGGAACGGGCGTAGATGTCGTGCCGAGGTGTTCCACGAACATCGATGTCGACGCAGGGGAGGCCACCCCCTTCCGGATGGTGGTGGCCTCCCGGGCCGGGTGTCAGCGTCCGGGTTCGGTCAGGCGTTGTCGGCTTCGGCCGACTTCGGGCCGTACGTGGTGGGGTCGGTCCGGGCCAGGTCGACGTACGGGCCGATCGCCTCGCGCACCAGCGGGATCGCGCTCGGCTTCCGGTTGGTTTCGGCCACGAACGCGGCGGCGGGCGACACGAGCCGGACGGCCAACTTCGTTCGGTAGGTGGGGTTCCGGGCGGCGATCGGTCGCAGGTTGTCGACGGCTTGCAGGGCCGGCTCGATGGCCTTGGTCTGCGACGCGGGGTTGCCCCACAGGTGGACGGCGATCTCGATGATCGCCGCCGGAGCCGAGCCGAGGGCGCGGCGGAGAATACGTTCGAATGGGTGCATTCGACGGTCATCGCGTCGCGTGGGAGGCGCGCCACTCGACCCACCCGGAGGCCGTGCGCCCGGCCGCGTAGGGGCTTTCGAGCGGTTTCGAGACGACCCCTTCGATGCCTCCGCCGAACGCCCCGACCCAGGCGAGGGCCTCGGTCGGGTCGGTGGTCATGGGTACCGGCTGGATCGGCGTGGGCCGGGGCGCGTTCTCCAGCAGGTCCAGCAGTTGTTCGCGTCGTTCCCGATAGGGCCGCCGGCGAAGGTCGACGTCGTCGATCGAGAGCACGTCGAAGGCCACCAGGACGACCTGATAGTCCGCGCCGCGCCGGAGCCCTTTCGCGCTGCGTGTGTGCAGGCGGCCGAACGCAACGCTCCCGTCGTCCAGGACCGCGACGAGTTCGCCGTCGAGCACCGCGGTGTCCAGCGACCGGGCCGCGTCGGCGACGTCGGCAAAAGGCTCGGTGAGATCGGTGCCGTGCCGACCGAACACGCGCGGTCGCGGGCCGGTGCGCAGGGTTGCCCGCCATCCGTCCATCTTGGCCTCGTGGGCCCAGCCGGAGTCGGTGGGGACCCGGTCGACACGGGTGGCGAGGGCGACATCGACGGGGAGCACGATTGCGGGCATCCCCGCCCGTACCCCGCACCCGGCCCCGCCACCCGGAGCCGGGATCCCGCGCCGCGGATCACCGGTTGGCGGCGTCCGACGGCCCGGCGCGCCGGAGGGACGCCGACGTGGAGGCGAAATCGCCTCCCAGCGACCGACGTTCGATGGCCTCGCGTTCCGGGGGCGGGAGGTCGAGATGCGCGGCGAACAGTTCCAGCGTCTCGACCGAAACGGGCCCGGCCCCACAGCCATGGACCCGTGCGACGCCGTGATCGCGCAACCGCTGGAGCGCGGTCTCGCGCCGCAACCACTCGTCGGGGTCGGTGGGAAACGGATCGGGATCGGTCAGTCCCATGCCACATCCTCGATGTCCGGAAGCAGTGGGCACAACACGCTACGACACCTCGCCGACACGACCCCGGGAGATGGGGTGCCGTGGGCGGACGTGTCATGAGCCCCGGATGGGTTGGGATCAGCCCGGCCGACCGCACCCGTACGGCGATGAAGTGCACCACGCCGCACGGGTGCGGTTCGGGAGAGCGAAGTCGGCCTGCGGGAAAGCAGCTTCGCCCGGGTGTTGTCCGGGTGGCCCGGCCGATGTGTGGCGTTCGGGTGAATTTCCGGCATGCGCGCTGCCTGCGCCGGTCCGGGTCGTTGAGTCGGGAGAGGGCGCACCGGGATCGGCCGGTGTCCCTGTGGATAAGGGAGAGTTCGTGAGTTCGTTCAGGAAGATCACTGTCCTGATGGCCGGCACTGCCGCGGTCGTGATGGCGGGCGCGGGGGCAGCCCACGCCGAGGCCGAGGCGGACGGCGCCGCGGTCGGTTCCCCGGGCGTGGCCTCCGGCAACAACATCCAGGTCCCGGTGCACGTGCCGGTCAACCTGTGCGGCAACACCGTCAACATCGTCGGCGTGCTCAACCCGGCCATCGGCAACACCTGCCTGAACGTCGACGACGTCGAGCACGACGGCGGCCACAAGCAGAGTGACCACCACCAGGCACCCCAGCACGGCGGACACCAGGGCTGACCCCAAATACCGGGTCGCCGAACAGCGGCCGGGCACACCTCGGTCCCGACCGATGACACACGCCGATTCGGCCGACTCCTCCACGGACCGAATCGCGTGGCACCTCCGGCCCTCGCGCCTGCATCCCGCGAGGGCCGGAGTTCCGGGAACGAACGCGTCCGCGAGCCGAGGACCCGACCCGACGCGGACAACCTCGAATCCGAACCACCCATCCATCCATCCATCCGGACGAGCAATTCCCCGGGCACGGCGCGGGCCATGGCCCGAGTCGCCACGCCCTGGGCACGCAACGTGGCCGAAGTACCGGCGTCGGTCGTCTGCCAGGAAACACCGACGTAGCGGCTGAGCCTGGAGTGCCCGTCCACACCGGCGGAATCTCGGAGACGGTGTTGGCCGTACACCGCCATGACCGCGCACGAGAAACCTGCCGAGAAGCCCCGGAACGAGAGCGCCGCCGGCCGCGTCGACGCCGACAACCGCGGTTGCACCCCTCCGCGAACGCCACCGGGTCCGTGCACGCCACCAGGGCGCCGGCGACTCGTTCGCGCACATGACCGTGGAACAGGACGCACGCCACCCCCGCCTCCGCCTCCGCCTCCGCTGACCCCACCGTGAAACGGTCGAGCCAACCCCGGCGTCCCGACCCGCTCGCGAGCGAGCGCCCGAGTACCCGCGTGCCCGAACACCCGAGCGCTCGGAAGTCCTCGCCGAGCCGCCGAGTCGCCCCGGGTGACGACGGTCATCCGACCCGTTCTAGTGCCCGACCCCGCCGGGCACAGGCCCCGAGTGGCGCCGTTTGCCGAGCCATTCCCTTGGACGAAAGCAGTCCGGTTCCGTGCGAAATGGCCGGCCCGCGCTCCCGCCCCCGGGGATCCCCGCCCCGCGTTCGTGGAACGTCTCCACTCACAGGCCCGAGACGCGAGGCTGCGTGGGATCGTCGCGACAGCGTCGACCCGTTCGGTTGCATTTCCGGCCCCACGCCGTCGACATCCTCCGATCCCGGGTACGCTCCGCCCAAGCGTCCGGCGAGCGAGGGACACAGACGTGGGTGTTGACTACGACGACGGTGTGCTTCGTGTCGAACGGAGCTCGCCGCAGCCCGGAGTTCGACTCCTGGGGGAGGTCGATCTCGACAACTGCGCGCACGTGCGGTCCGCGCTGGAAGCGCAACGGGGCGCCGAGCCGGGGGACGTCCTGGTCGACGTGTCGGCATTGGGGTTCATCGACATCGCCGGCGTCCGCACCCTCGTAGAGACCGCCCGCGCCCTGGAAGAGGGGCGGCGGCTGGTCCTGCACCGCGCCTCGGAGGAGTTGTGCGACCTGGTGGAGCTCGCGGGGTGGGGACACCTGCCCGGTCTGGCATTGGAGAGGGTGACGACCGGATGAACGCGGTCACAGAATTCCGTCATGACGCCCTGCTCTACGCGGGTTTGGACGACTTCGTCGAGCGCACGGCGGGATTCGTACGCGAGGGGTTGGCCGCGGACGAGGCGGTCGCGGTCGCGGTGATCCACCCCCGAGCGGGCGCCTTGCGCGAAGAACTGGCCGGCGACGCGATTCAGGTCACCTGGATCGACATGGAACGCGTCGGCCGCAACCCGGCGCGCATCATCCCGACCTGGCAACAGTGGACCCGGGAACAGGGGACTCGGACCTTCCGCGGAATCGGCGAGCCGATCTGGGCCGGCCGCGACGAAGCCGAACTCGTCGAATGCCGCCACCACGAGACCCTCCTCAACCTCGCCTTCGACGGCGTGCCCTGGCAACTCCTTTGCCCCTACGACACCACCACGCTCGAACCGGACACCATCGAGGCGGTTCGTCACTCCCACCCGCAGGTCCTGGACGGCGCGTCCCGCATCGACCACCCCCACCCCGGGCCCGATCACTACGCCGCCACCCTGCTCGGTCCCGCCCTGCCCCCGGCGCCCGACCACGCGCAAAGGCTCGCGTTCCGTTCCGGTGAACTCGCCGCCGTCCGAACGCTGGTCCGCCGGGAACTGTCGGATGTCCCCCGTCCGCTGGTCAACCAGGCGCTGTTGGCGATCGGCGAGATCGCGGGCAACAGCATCGTGCACGGAGGGGGCGGCGGCAGCCTCACCCTGTGGCGGCAGGACACGTTCGTGATCTGCGACGTCCAGGACAAGGGCCACGTCCTCGACCCACTCGCGGGGCGGCATCGCCCCACCGCCGACCAGGACGGCGGACGCGGACTGTGGATCGCCAACCAGATCTGCGACCTGTTCCAGATCCGCTCGACCGAGACCGGAACCACCACACGCCTGCGGGTTGACATCTCCGGGTAATCACGGCAGGGAGGCGCTGGACCTTGGCGCCGACCGCGCCGGTTGCTCCGATGATGAGCAACCGAGCCTCCGGTGGCAGGTCCAGCAGCTCCGGCAGTTCCGGGGCTTGCAAAGCGTCCGAGCGGCCGGGCTCGGGAGCGGCAGCGCAGCCGCTTCGGGAAGGATGCACGTCTCGAGCGGAGCGCGGCCGCCGTCCCTCACTGTCCTCATGGCGGACACCAGCACACCGACGGGCCGGCTCGTCGTAGCCTGTCTCCATGATCGACGTCGCCGCTTTGACCCCGTCCGAAGCCGTCGAGCTGCTGCTGGCCGGCAACCGGCGCTTCGTGGACGGCACTCCGCAGCATCCGAACCAGGACGCCGCGCGCCGTGCGCAGACCGCACCCGGCCAGCGACCGTTCGCGGTGCTCTTCGGCTGTTCCGACTCGCGCCTGGCCGCCGAGATCATCTTCGACCGAGGCCTGGGTGACCTGTTCGTCGTACGCACCGCGGGCCACGTGGCGGGCCCGGAGGTCCTGGGCAGCATCGAATACGGTGTGAGCGTCCTGGACTGCCCGCTGGTCGTGGTCCTCGGACACGACTCGTGCGGCGCCGTCGCGGCCGCCCGTGCCGCCGTGACCGACGGTGTCGCCGCCACCGGGTACGTACGCGACGTCATCGAACGCGTCACCCCCAGCATCCTGGCCGCCCGCGCGGCCGGGCTCACCCGTGACGACGACATCATCGCCGAGCACATACGGCACAGCGTCGACCTCCTCATGGATCGCTCCCGGGTGCTCGCCGAGCGCGTCGCCGCCGGGCAGACGGCCGTGGTGGGCCTGTCCTACCGACTGGCCGACGGCAGCGCCCGACTCGTCACGGCCCACGGCCTGTCCGCCGAAACGACGGTCCCGAGCCCGGAGGCCTGAACGGCACCCCACACGTACGGCGATACCGATACCCGCGGGTCGGCGAGAACGCAGCCGGCATGCCGTCCCGTGCGGTCCAAGACAGGGGGCGTGTGGACTGGGACATACGGTCGACCGCCCGCGGAGCGTGGGCGGCCCGGCGCGCGCTCGACGGAGGGCAGGCGTCAATAGCGGAAGGTGCGGGCCCGCATCATCTGCCGCAGGCGCTCGTTGCGTGTGCGTCGAGGTCGCACACGTGCCCGCAGCGCACGGGCTTCGGCCAGTTCGCGTAGGAATACCGCCCGCCTCCGGCGTCGTTCCGCTTGGTCCTGCCGGCGTTGAGCCGCCGACGTTCGGCGTTCCGGTGGTGTCCGGCGTGCCGGGCTGTCCATCGCTCACACTCCAGGATCTCGCTGGGGCGTCGTGGGCTGTCCGGATTCCACCTCGGATGCGCCGGGCACAGCCCACACCAACATCGCTGTCCTGCCCGAAAATCCGACGATCAGTCGCCCCGGCGAACCGGGTCGACTCCGCTTCGCTCAGGATCCGGAACCCCGGATCCGTCTGCTCGCGCTCGACAACCACGCGTCGGATAGAGGTTCCTATAGGTTCGATCATCTCCCGTCGGAGGACGGGCTCGGACCCACGCGTGAGGGAGTTCGCATGGCCTCGATCCACCACACCACCATGACGCCCGGCAAGCTGGATCTGCTCACCGCCTGGCTGCCGAGGCAGAGCTGGTACGTGGGCGACGGACGAACGCCGGAACTGGTCAATGCCGGTGGGTTCCGTCTGGACGATCCGCAGGGCGCGGTCGGGATCGAGTTCATGATCGTGGTGGACACGACCGCGCAGGATCCGGTGGCGTACGCGGTGCCGATGGGCTACCGCGGCGCGGCCCTGGAAGGCGTCCCCGACGAGGCGCTGATCGGGATTGCCGAGCACGGGGTGCTCGGCACGCGGTGGATCTACGACGGCTTCCACGACCCCGTGGTGACGGCGCAGTTGCGCGCGCTCCTGCGCGGCGAGGCGACGGCGCAGCACCAGAGCGACAGTGACACCCCCGATCCGACCGTCACCGTGCACGGAACCGGCCCGGACGACGGGTTCGACGTTCGGGTCGACCGCGTCCCGCGCCCCGTCGAGGCCACGCGGAGCTCGTCCGGACACCTGGTCGCCGGATGGACCCGGCCGAACGGAACGGCCGCACGAGGCGTCGTCGCGACCGTTGTGCCGAGCGACGCGCTTCGCCCCGGGTCCGACCGATGACGCGGTTCGAGCGCGCCCCGACCCGGTCGGCGAACAGCGCCTACGGGGACGGGGATGTGCGCGCTCCCCGAGCCTTTATCGCGGGTGGGCGATCCGATGGGAGAGCCATGCGAGTGCGGGCGGCATCCGGTACTCCACGGCGTGGTGTCCCGCGTCGAACAACTCGAAGCGTATGACGTCCCCATCCACTCCGGCCTCGGCGAGGGCATCGCGGAACGCCTGTGCCCCCAAGTCGAGGAACCATTCGTCGCGGGTGCCCGCGTCGATCCAGATCGCCCGCTGGGATCGCAGTGCCTCGCCGTGCAGTGGCGCCATCCTCACCGGGTCCCAGTCCAGCCAGCGCTGCCAGATCTCCGGCCGGAGTGCGCCTGTGCGCGGGTCGAAGGGCAACTGTGGCGTGCCGTCCGGAGCGGGCGAGAAGCAGGCCGAGACGCCGAGCAGTTCGAGCAGCCTCAGGTCCTCGTCCTTGGTGAAGGCCACTCGCGCGCGGAAGTCGTCCCACCAGCGGAGGATGTCGCCGTCGTACGTTCTCAACTGGCGTGCCGCCATGAGGAAATGAGGGATGTACTGGGCCTCCGACAACGAATCGCCCGAGTGTGTCGCGAACGCGCCGAAGAGGTCGGGCCGGAGCATCGATGTGATCATCGCGCCGAGCCCGCCGCTCGACTTCCCTGCCAGCGCCCGGTGATCGCGGTCGGCGAGCGACCGGTAGTGGGCATCGACCCACGGCACGATCTCCTCGCACAGATACGAGTGGTAGCGGCCGGTCCCCGGCGAGTCGATGTACTGGCTGCCGCCGTAGGTGGTCCAGGCGTCGACGAACACCAGAATCATCGGCGGTGCCTCGCCGCGGGCGAAGATCCCGTCGATGAGTTCGGGCACCGGCCGGCGGTAGGGGGTGTGGTTGCGCCATACCGGGAGGGTGCCGGCGTAGCCGAGCAGCAGATAGGTGACGGGGTAGCGGCGCCCGGCATCGGCGTCGTAGCCGGGTGGGGTGTAGACCCACAACGGCCTCTGTGTGGCGTCTCCCAGGGGATTGCCGCGCAACAGGACGCTGTCGATGACGTGCTCGTCGATGCGGCCTGTGAGCGGGGTGGGCCATGGGGTCATCGGAACCTCCTCGGGGCGGGGGCTTCGACGTTACTACGATTTCAAATTATATGAATCGGTAGTACTTGCCTTATGCTGGCGCCATGGACACGACGCACGGCCAGGTCCCCTCCGCCGACTCGGTCGACCGGCACATCGCTCACTGGAAGCACGAGGTGCCCGATCTGGACCCGATGGTCGAGGGCGTCGTCACCCGGATGCAGATGCTGGTGCGCCATCTCCAGCGTCGAAAGGAAGCCGGGCTCACCCAACGCGAGTTGAAGATGTGGGAATACGAGATCCTCTGGCGGCTGCGCTCCGCCGGCGAGCCGTACCGGATGACGCCGACACGGCTCGCCGAAGGTCTGGACATCCATCCGGCGACACTCACGAGCCGGCTGGACCGCCTGGCAAAGTCCGGCTACGTGACCCGGGAGCACACCCCGGAAGACCGCCGGAGCCTGCTCGTGACGCTGACCGACAAGGGACACGAGGCGTGGTCGTCCACGATCGGCGATCAGATGGCGACCGAGAACGCGCTACTGGCTCCGCTGAGCGAAGCGGAACGGGAGCAACTTGTGGCACTGCTGCGAAAGATCACCTTGATGGCGGAGTCGGGCGGCCCACCGCTGATGCCGACTCTCGACTGAACACACCCGCGGACTCGACAAGCTGCTTTCCGGCGGCTTCCGCGTCCCGTCGGTCACTGCTCGTCACCCGGCCCTGGGGTCCCAGGACGGCCGTGGCACGTCCTCGTTCCCGATGCTTCCGCCTTCCGGCTTCCGCCTTCCGGCTTCCGTTGACATCTCCCGATGCGTCGACAACTATCAAGGGAATCCTTCATAAATTCGGCGGGAGCCACGATGGCACCGGAAGCACGCAGGCGGATCGGGGACGCGGACACCCTTCGGGCACTGGCCGGCCCGGTCCGGCAACGCCTGCTGACCCACCTGATGACCTTCGGCCCGCAGACCGCGACCCAGTGCGCGAGCGTGGTCGAGGCGACCCCCTCCAACTGCAGCTACCACCTCCGGGAACTCGCCAGATACGGTCTGGTCGAGCGGGTCGAGGCAAGCGCGGGAGACGCCCGCGAACGGCTGTGGCGGGCGACCGTGACCGGATTGATCTACGATCCACCGGCCGACGCCGACGCCGATCCGGTGGTCGCGCTGGCCCGACGGGAGGTCGCCCACGTACGGATCGACAACGACGCGGCACTCGCCCACGCGGCCGTCGACCGGCACGAGGAACTCCCGCCGCACTGGCGGGACGCGGAGACCATGGCCGGCTACGGTCTGCGCGTCACCGCGGCCGAACTGGCCGAACTCACCGCGGCGATCGACGCCCTGCTCCGCCCCTACATCGCGCCCACCCGAGAGGACGCGCCCGAGGACGCCCGGGTCGTTCATCTGGGCCTGACCGCGCTGCGCACCCCGGAACCACCGACGTGAGCGCCCGATCGCCGCTGCGCGAAAGGGACTTCGCGCTGCTGTGGAGCGGCGGTCTGATCGGCGATCTCGGCGACTGGATGTTGTTGGCGAGCCTGCCGGTGCACGTGTACACGCAAACCGGTTCGGCGACCGCGACCTCCACGGTCTTCCTCGCCGAATTGCTCCCCGCCCTGCTTGTCGCCCCGTTCGCCGGCGTCCTGGTCGACCGTTGGGACCGACGGCGGCTCCTGGTCCGGCTGGGACTGCTCCAAGCGCTCCTGCTCCTGCCCCTGCTCGCGGCCGGCGGCGCCGACCGGCTGTGGATCGTGTACGCGGTCGCCGCAGCGCAATCGTGCCTGGCCGGACTGGGCACGCCGGCCAAGGCCGCCCTGGTCCCGATGCTCGTCGGCCGGGACCGCATCGCCGCCGCCAACTCGCTGAACGCCGTCAGCGACAACCTCGCCCGGCTGGTCGGCGCGCCCCTGGGCGGTGTGGCGATCCAACTCCTGGGCCTGCCCGGAGTGGTCGCCGTCGACGCGGTGACGTTCGTGCTCGCCGCCGCGCTCACGGCCGGCATCCGCGGCCGCGCCCGTCCCGAGCTTCCCCCCGTCGCACGCCCGGGAATGCTCGGCGAATGGCTCGACGGGCTCCGGGTGGTCCGACGAAACCGCCCGCTGCCCGCCGCGATCGCGATCGCCGCGCTCGGACAACTCGCCCAGGGCATCTTCATGGTGCTGTTCGTCGTCTTCGTCCTGGACCACCTGCACGGCGACGGCACCGACGTGGGTCTGCTGCGCGGTGTCCAGGCGATCGGCGGCGTACTGGGCGGCCTCGTACTCGGCGCACTCGGCGGTCGGATGCGCCCGCACATCCTCGTCGGCTCCGGCCTCATCGCGTTCGGCCTCATCTCCCTGACCACCTGGACCGCGCCCACCGTGAGCACCGCGATCGGCCTGTACGCCGGGCTGTTCGTCGCCGCGGGAGTCCCCGGCGTGGCGGCCTCGGCCGGCCTGCTCACAATCACTCAGACCCATACGCCGCCGACCCACATCGGCCGCGTTCTCGCCGCCGGGAACGCCTCGGCCGGCGCCGCGCAGTTGGTCGGCGTCCTGATCGCGGGCACCCTCGCCGACCGCTACGGCACCCTCGCGCTGCTCGACGCCCAAGCCGGCCTGTACCTCCTCACCGGACTCCTCGCCCTCACCACCCTGCGCCCACGCAACCCGTCCGTCCCGTCTGCCGCCCACACCACCCGGCGCCGCGATCGCGGCCCGCACCATGGCCGACCCCCCGACCTGCGATCCCCGATCGAGCACCGCAACCTCAACGTGCTCGGCCGGTCCGGCTTCGGCACCTCCACCCCGGCCGCCGGCAGCCTGCGACCACCGCGCGACCCGAACGCCGCCGGGCCCGATGACGATGACGACAGCACGAGGAAATGAGCACCGCCGCCGGCTCCCGCCAGGCTCAGAGGTCCAAACGACGCCGTGTCCACGCCGCCCCGGCTAGGGAGTCCGGTCACCGGGGCCGTCGGGGGAACGCGGGGTCGCCGTGCCCTGTTCCGCGAGGTGGGTGTCCATGGTGGAGTTGAGGTCGGTCATGAACGACTCGATCTGTTCCAGGAGTTGCGGCGGGTAGTGCGACATCGCGGTGTCGAGGCGGCGGGCGAGCGGGCCGAAGAACTCGTCCGCCCGTTCCTGGATGTGCCCGCCGCTGCGCAGGGTGATGATGCGCCGGTCGGAGTGTTCGCGGAAGCGGGTGATGTGCCCGGCCGCTTCGAGACGGTTCAGGAGTGCGGTGGTCGCCCCCGTGGACAGGGAGATCCGCTCGCTCAGCCGTGCCGGTGACAAGGGGGTGCCGCGCTCTTCGGCAGCGGCGATCTCCAGTACCGCGGTCGCGTCCGTGGAGTGCAGGCCCAGCCAGGCGGCGAAGCGCCGGCTGAGCTCGGCGTAGTGGCCGCCGTAGATCCTCAGCGATTCCATCAGCCGCTCACGCTGCGCCGCGACACCGTCGCGGGTCGCTTCCTCCATGGAACCCCTCCACCTTTCTCTCCTGCCGTGCGGTCCACGCCGGCGGCCCGCTTTGACAACCTACCGTCGCCACTTTACCTTCATGGTGGAATTACTTCACCATGGAGGTATTACGCGTGCGCAATCCGCCTCTTGCCCCCGAGGAGACCACCGCGCCCTACCGTTGGCGGTGGCTGATCCTGGTGGTGATGATCGCCGCGGAGATCATGGATCTCCTGGACGCCTCGATCGTCAACGTCGCCGGACCCGCGCTGGAGGAGTCTCTCGGCGCCGGTTCCGTCGGACTGCAGTGGGTGATCGGCGGCTACGCTCTGACCCTGGGCGCCGGTCTCGTTCTGGGTGGCCGGCTCGGCGACCGTTACGGGCGGCGCCGGATGTTCCTGATCGGCCTGGCGGCCTTCACCGCATGCTCGCTGCTGTGCGCGATCGCGCCGACCATCGAGTCGTTGATCGTCTTCCGTCTGCTGCAGGGCACCGCCGGGGCGATGCTGCTTCCGCAGGGCCTGGGCCTGCTGCGGGAGAACTTCTCCGGCCCGGAACTCACCAAGGTCTTCGCGATCTTCGGTCCCGTCCTCGGTCTGGGCGGCATCATCGGCCCGATCCTGGGCGGCTTCCTCATCGAGGGCGACTTCTTCGGCCTGGGCTGGCGCTCGGTGTTCCTGATCAACCTGCCCGTCGGCCTCGCGGCGTTGATCATCGCCGCGAAGTTCGTGCCCAGGAAGGCGGGCGACCGCGCGGTGCGGATCGACACGGTCGGCGCGGTCCTGGTGGCAGCCTCCTGCGCCCTCCTGGTGCTGCCGCTGAACCAGGGACAGGAGGACGACTGGCCACTGTGGACATGGCTGTGCATGTCCGCCTCGGTGATCGGGTTCGCCCTGTTCGCCGTGCAGCAGCGCCGTACGGCCGCCGCAGGTCGTGAGCCGTTGGTGAGGGCGGGCCTGCTGCGCAAGTCCGCCTTCACCGTCGGGCTCGGCGGCATCGCCTTGTTCTTCGGCGGGCTGATCGGCACGCAACTCGTGCTGACCCTCTACCTCCAGATCGGCCGGCACTTCACCGCCGGTGACGCGGGACTCGGCAACCTGCCGCTCGCGGTGGGCACCGCGATCGGGGGAGCCGTCAGCGGCGCCTTCCTCGCGGACCGGATCGGGCGCAGGGTGCTGCAGATCGGTCCACTGGTCCAGTTGCTCGGAACCACCGTGTTGTGGTTCGAACTCGACGGCCTCGACACCGCCTCGTTCTCGATCTGGGACATCGCTCCCGGTGTGGCGGTGGCGGGCATCGGCGCCGGCATGGTGATCGCCGCCCTGTTCAGCTTCATCCTGGCCGCGGTCGACGACGACGAGATCGGTTCCGCCTCCGGCGTCCTGTCGGCGGTCCAAGCGGTCGGCGGTTCCATCGGCGTCGCGATCTTCGGATCGGTGTTCTTCGCCCAGGCCGAGACCGGTGACTTCACCGGCGGCTTCCATCGCGCGCTGATCGTCCAGGCGTGCCTGCTGGCGGCCTTTTTCGCCATCACCTTCCTCCTCCCCAGGAAGGGCCGCCCCGAGGAGGAGCAGCACGGCGTCACCCCCGAGGCCACCACCTGCGACTCCGACACCAAGCAGCACCTCACCACGTAAGAGCCCCCGCCCTCGGGTCGCCTCGCGGACCGACGGCCCGCTGGACAACCACCGAGCGAGCTACTTAGACTTGCTGTCCAACAGTAGACAATAAATATAATCAAGCTGGGAGGACCTCATGGAACCCATCGACGGTCCGGAGACGGGCGAGCGCACGGACATGGTCGCCGCGGCCCCCACCGAGGCGGACGAGCATCTCATCCGTGAGGTCGAAAGGATCGCTGTCGCGCTGGGCCGGATGTTTCCGGGACTGTGCGAAGTGGTTCTGCACGATCTGCGGAATCCGCGGCATGCGATCCGGGCGATCGAGAACAACCTTTCCGGCCGCAAGGTCGGGGATTCGGTCACAGAGCTGGGCCTGGCCCGGATCGAGGACCCGAGCTACCCCAGTGTCATCCAGAACTACCCCAATCAATTCCCCGACGGCCGCCCGGTCAAGAGCACGTCCATCGGGATCAGGAACGCCACCGGCGAGTACGTCGCCGCCCTCTGCCTGAACCTGGACGTGTCGGTGCTGTCGCCGGTGACCCTCGCGCTGTCGAACCTCGTGGCCACCGACACCGAGCACCGCGACCAGTCCCTGGAATCCCTCCGGGACCGCAACGCCCGCGAGCTGCGCCGGGCGGTGGAGGAACTGGCCGCGGAGCGCGCGGCGGCCCCTCGGTCGCTGAGCAGGGAGAGCAAGAGGGCCCTCGTGCGGCAACTGCACCAGGAGGGCCACTTCGACTCGCGCGATGCCGCGCAGACCATCGCGGACCTGCTCGGCGTGTCCCGGGCGACCGTCTACAACTACACCAAGTGAAGGGCGCCTCGTGACCGCCGCCGGCTCGACCACTCGCCCCGTTCCGGCATCCGCCTCCGGCCGGCCACCGACCGCGCGCCGCCTGGGCGAAAGCCGGCACTCCCCCGCGCGGACGGTCCTCACCCCGCTCGGCGAGGTCCTCACCGGTCACCCCACGGGACGCATCGACGACAACGACATCACGGCCTTCGACAGCTCCGGAATCGGAGTGCAGGACCTGTATCCGGGCCTGGCCCTCCTGAAGAAGACGGACATCTCCCTGTGAGCACCCCCGCAAGCGCCACCGGCCCCGAGGCCACCCGGACGCTGGCCGACCCCGACACCCCGTTCGCCGTCGTCGACGTCCACAAGGCCCGGCGCAACATCGAACGACTGGCGGCGCGGGCCGACCGGCTCGGGGTCGCCCTACGCCCCCACGTGAAGACGGCCAAGAGCCTCGACGTCGCCGGCCTCACGCACGACACGCCCTGTCCGGTCACCGTCTCCACCCTGGCCGAGGCCGAGGCGTTCGCCGACGGCGGTTACATCGACATCACCTACGCCGTCGGGATCGACCCCCACAAACTCACGCGCGTCCTCGCGCTGCTGCGCCGCGGTGTCACTCTGCGGATCCTGCTGGACAGTGTCGAGCAGGCGGCATTCGTCGCCGAAGCCTCTCGCCGGGCCGGCGTTCCCATCCCCACTCAGATCGAGATCGACTGCGACGGCCACCGAGGCGGCGTCGAGCCCGACGCCCCCGCGCTCACCGAGATCGGCCGCGTCCTGCACGACGCGGGATGTCTGGACGGCGTACTGGCCCACGCGGGTGAGTCCTACTTCGCCTACACCGCCGAGGAACGGCGCCTGGCGGCGAAGAACGAACGCGACACCGCCGTCGCCGCGGCCGAGCGGCTGCGCGCGGCCGGAATGCCCGTGGCCACCGTCAGTGTCGGCTCCACCCCCACGGCCCACGCGGCCGAGAACCTCGACGGAGTCACCGAACTGCGCGCGGGGAACTACGTCTTCTTCGACCTGGTGATGGCCGGCATCGGCATCTGCCGGATCGAGGATCTCGCCCTGTCGGTCGTCGTCACCGTCATCGGCCACCGCCGCGAGTACGGGTGGATCGTCACCGACGGCGGCTGGATGGCCATGTCCCGCGACCGAGGCACCGCCGCCCAGTCGCAGGACCAGGGCTACGGCCTGGTCACCGACCTGGACGGCAACCTCATATCGGGCCTGCTCATGACGGCCGCAAGCCAGGAACACGGCACCCTCACCGCCCGCGACGGCGCCCACCTGCCCGACCTGCCCGTCGGCACCCGACTGCGCATCCTGCCCAACCACGCCTGCGCCACCGCCGCCCAACACCGCGGCTATCACGTCGTCGACGGCGCACTGACCACGAACACGGCACCGACGATTCAGACCTTCTGGGAACGCGTCTCCGGCTGGTGACCAACCGGGCGACGAAGGAGCCACCGTTCCTCATCCGCCTCCACCCGACGCGGCAGTATCCGCAGGGATGTCGACCCCTCGCCATACACACCCGCACGACGGAACCGAACTCCCGCCCGGAGCGCGCGCCCGCGTCGCCGGCTTCGTCCGAGCGTCGTCGCGTGCCGCGCCGAGTGCTCGATGACGACGCCCCGCCGGCGGTTGATCCGTCACGAGGGCGCGAGGCGGGCCGGGCACGCCGGGCCGTCTCCGAGAGCTCAAGTCGGCGACCTGAGCCATAAGTTCCGGTTCCCCACTCCCCTCGTTGCATATTCATGCGGAGTGCAGCATACTCTTTCCATGTCCAAGGTTCTTACCTCTCTGCCCATCGGCGAACGTGTCGGCATCGCCTTCTCCGGTGGGCTCGACACCTCCGTCGCGGTCGCGTGGATGCGCGACAAGGGGGCCGTCCCGTGCACCTACACCGCTGACATCGGCCAGTACGACGAGCCGGACATCGCCTCGGTGCCCAGCCGCGCGTCGGCGTACGGCGCCGAGATCGCGCGCCTGGTCGACTGCCGTGCGGCGCTGGTCGAGGAGGGCTTGGCCGCACTCGCCTGCGGCGCGTTCCACATCCGCTCGGGCGGGCGGGCCTACTTCAACACGACGCCGCTCGGCCGCGCCGTCACCGGGACCCTGCTGGTCCGGGCGATGCTCGCCGACGACGTGCAGATCTGGGGCGACGGCTCGACGTTCAAGGGCAACGACATCGAGCGGTTCTACCGTTACGGTCTGCTCACCAACCCGAACCTGCGCATCTACAAGCCATGGCTCGACGCGGACTTCGTCTCCGAACTCGGCGGACGCAAGGAGATGTCGGAGTGGCTACTCGCCCACGACCTCCCCTACCGCGACAGCACCGAGAAGGCCTACTCCACCGACGCCAACATCTGGGGCGCCACCCACGAGGCCAAGACCCTGGAACGCCTCGACACCGGCGTCGAGACCGTCGACCCGATCATGGGCGTGCGGTTCTGGGACCCCGAGGTCGAGATCACGACCGAGGACGTGACGATCACCTTCGCCCAAGGCCGCCCGGTGGCGATCAACGGCAAGGAGTTCGCCACCCCGGTCGACCTGGTGATGGAGGCGAACACCATCGGCGGACGCCACGGCATGGGCATGTCCGACCAGATCGAGAACCGGATCATCGAGGCCAAGAGCCGCGGCATCTACGAGGCCCCGGGCATGGCGCTGCTGCACGCCGCGTACGAGCGCCTGGTCAACGCGATCCACAACGAGGACACCCTCGCGCAGTACCACAACGAAGGCCGGCGCCTCGGTCGCCTCATGTACGAAGGCCGCTGGCTCGACCCCCAGGCGCTGATGATCCGGGAGTCCCTGCAGCGCTGGGTGGGTACGGCGGTCACCGGTGAAGTGACGCTGCGGCTGCGGCGCGGCGAGGACTACTCGGTCATGGACACCTCCGGCCCGACGTTCAGCTACCACCCGGACAAGCTGTCCATGGAACGCACCGAAGACTCGGCGTTCGGCCCGGTGGACCGGATCGGCCAACTCACCATGCGCAACCTCGACATCGCCGACTCCCGCGCCAAACTGGAGCAGTACGCCCTGCTCGGCATCGTCGGTCACACCCATGCGGCCCTCATCAGTGCCGCCCAGGACACCTCCACCGAGCTGATCGGTGCGATGCCGCAGGGCGGCGCCGAGGTCATCGCCTCCCGCGGCAGGGTCGAGAGCGACGGCGATCTCATGCTCGACCGTGCCGCCATGGAGTCGGGCACCGACTGACCGGCACGACAGTCGGCACACCACCCGGGCGCCGGTGCGCTCACTCGCGGCCTCACGGCACCGGCCGACGCGCCCGCCGGCATCGGCGCCCGGGCCGATGCGCGCACCGCCCTTGGCATCGCTTGGCACGCACACACCCGGCCCGGCCCTGACAGTCCGGGCCGGGCCGAGGTTGTTCGTCGATCAGTCGGTTGTACCGGCGAACCATCCGAGCGAGCCGGCCCCGATCCGGGGCCGGCGTGGCTCCGCAGCGGATGCCCGGGCTCGGGCCGAAGCGCACCATGGAATCAATGAACCATCGCATGGGCGACATCAGCTCCCCGGGACGAATCGCCGGTCCTGACGAGGAGATCAGCCCGGAGGAACTGGCGCTCGCGGCGCGCAACCACGGCCTGCCCCTGGAGGCTCTGCGCCACGATGTGACCCCACCCGGATTGCACTACCTGCTCACCCACTACGACATCCCCGCGGCCCGCGTCGACGACTGGCGGCTCGTGGTGGGTGGTCGGGTGCGCACACCACTGACCCTGGACATGCGGACGCTGCGATCCTTCCCGGCCGTGACCCATCGCGTGACGATGGAGTGTGCCGGCAACGGCCGGGCACGGCTGACGCCCCGACCGGTCAGTCAGCCGTGGCTGGTCGAGGCGGTCGGCACCGCCGAGTGGACCGGGGTCCCGCTGCGCCTGCTGCTTGCCGAAGCCGGGGTGGAGGCGGACGCCGTCGAGGCGGTCTTCCGCGGGGTCGACCACGGCGTGGAGCGCGGCGTCGAGCAGGATTACCGGCGCAGTCTGCCCACGGCGGTGTGCACCGGAAGCGATCCGGAGCCGGAAGTGCTGGTGGCCTACGACATGAACGGAATGCCGCTGCCCCCGCAACACGGCTGCCCGCTACGCCTGGTGGTGCCGGGCTGGTACGGGATGGCGCAGGTGAAATGGCTACGCGAGATCACACTGGTCGACGCGCCTTTCGCGGGCTTCCAACAGGCGGTGGCCTATCGGTACCGACAAAGGCAGGACGAACCGGGTGAGCCGGTGACGCGGATCGCCCCGCGGGCGTTGATGATTCCGCCCGGTTTTCCGGACTTCATGTCGAGGGCGCGGGTGGTACGGCCAGGCCCGGTGCTGTTGGAGGGGCGGGCATGGTCCGGGTTCGGAGCGGTTGCCCGGGTCGAGGTCAGCGCGGATGACGGGCGCACCTGGACAATGGCGGACCTCGCCCCGGCAGACCATCATCGGTGGGCCTGGCGGGGGTGGAGCGCGAGGTGGCAGGCCACGGTCGGCTGCCACGTACTGAGTGTGCGGGCGACGGATGCGCTGGGTAACGACCAGCCGCTCACCCAGTCCTGGAATCGCGGCGGATTCGGGAACAACGCGGTGCAGCGGATTCCCGTCTCGTGCGTTTCACCCTGACCCGAGGAGCACACGCGGCCCCCGGGTGGGCTCGGCGGCGGTGGATCACCAGGTTGACGCCATGGTCCGCGGTCCGCTCCGCCGGGCCGAACCATGACGTCGACGAACCGCGACGTCGGAGCCGTACTCGCCGATCCGGTCGCGGCGAGCCCGGCTGTCGAGCCCAAGCTGTCGCGTCCACACGACCGCAATCGTGTGGACCGTGTTGTCGACCTGACGAACCATTCGATCGGGTGACGCGTAGCCGCCGGGTCGCCGGGCAGGCGTGCGACACGACGGCGTCGACCGCGGGGAAGGATCGCCGATGGGTACGAGCGGGCAGGTCACCTCATTCCGGGAGGGTTCGCGCTCTCCCGTTCGAATGCCGCGCTCATCGGCCGTCCGGACGAGAGCAGCGGCAGGACTCCCGGTCTCGGCGGGCCCGTATGCCGAAAGTCGACCCGGAGTATCGTCCGCTGTCCACCACGTGCCTGTGAGGAAGGTCATGCCTCGACTCCGACGTTCCCTCGTCCGATGGCGCGTGCCACGACAGACCGGGGCTTGCGGTCGAGCCCGGAAAGCGATGCGGACCACTCTCACCGACTGGGGCTGGGACAAGGACCGCGTCGCGGCGGTCGTCCTGGTCGCCTCGGAATTGCTGACGAACGCGCAACTGCACACCGATGGGGACGTGCGACTGGCCCTGCGCCGGACCCGGCGCGGCGTACGGTTGTCCGTCTCCGACACCGATCCCCGAACGCCGACGCGCCGCGACACCGGTGCCGAACACGAAGGCGGCTTCGGACTGCACATCCTCGACACCATCACCACCGACTGGGGCGTTCGGACACACCGGGCCGGCAAGACCGTCTGGGCCGACCTCGACGCCCACCGCCCTGAGGCGAAACGGCGCCCGGGACCGGTGCGTGCCGCACGAACGAGCGCCGCCTGGGTCCGAGCGGCCCTTCGCCCGCTACGCCAAGCGGGCCCGGCGGCCGCCCTCCGAGGAGCGCGACTGTCTCGATCGGCGGTGCGGGTGTGGCGGCGGGCCGGCTCGATCGGCGGGTCGGCGCGCGGCTGGGCACCATCGGTGACGCAACGGATGCAACGGTTGTGGCGCGGGAGTCCGCGCCTGGTGCCCACGGATGGGATGTCCTCGCCGTGGTCCGACCCGCGGCATGAGCCGGACGGGCCGGGAGCGGGATGTTCCCCGGCTCGCCGCGATCAGGAGCCGGCGCCGTGCCATTGCAGGAGCAGGATGGTGGCATCGTCCCGGAGACGGTCGTGGTGGTATTCGCGGATCGCTCGGATGAGCCGGCGCAGGGTTTCGGGGGCGGGGAGGCCGTCAGCTATGTGGCGGATGACGAAGTCGACGAAGCGGTCCAGTCCGAAGATCTCGCCCTGGGGATTGCGGGCGTCGGTGACGCCGTCGGTGTAGAGCAGGAGCCAGTCGCCGGGTTCGAGCTGCTCGTCGTACAACGTGACGGGCAGGCCCATGTCCGTGCCCATCGGGTGAGCGGGCGGGCGTTCCAGGGTGGCGACCCATTGGCCGTTGCGGATCACGATCGGTGGGTGGTGGCCGCGGTTGACCCAGGTCAAGGCGCCGGTGAGCAGGTCGAGTTCGGCGATGATCGCGGTGGCGTAGCGGCTGCGGCCGAACTGTTCCACGAGCGCGGTCTCGATCGCCTCGCTGGTTTCGACCAGGCCCACGCCGTGGCGGCGGCTGCTGCGGCAGCCGGCCAGGGCGAGGGCGACGGTGAGGCCGGCGGAGGTGTCGTGGCCCATGGCGTCGAAGACGGCCAGGTGGGCGGTGTCGCCGTCGACGGCGTACTCGTACGCGTCGCCGCCCATCTCGTACGCCGGTTCCATGGCCGCGCTGACGGTGGCCTGTGCGCCGGCGAAGGAACCGGGCGGCATCAGGGTCCACTGCATCTCGGCGGCCAGGCCCATCGGGCGGGTGCGCACCAGGCGTTCGTAGGTGTCGCTGTAGGCGCGTTTGCTCACCAGGAGCAAGCCCACCAGGAGCGCGAGGTCGAGCGCCCTGTCGAGGACGGTGTCGTCGGTCTCGTCGGTTTCCAGGCCCAGGACGCCCAGGCGTTCGGCGCCGTCCACGAGGGGCAGCCACAAACGCCTGGTGGGCGCTTCGCCGGAGTCGACGTCGTCGGCGCCTGCCGGCGACTCGACGAGTTCGACGCTCTGGAAGGCGCGGCCGGCGAGCGTGGCATCGATGCGCAGCTCCGCCTCGGGGACCACGTCCGCTGCCCGCGTGTGCTCCCCTCTGCCGGGGACCAGGCGGAGCAGTTGTTGTTGCACGTCCACTAGGTAGACCAGCGGGCGGGCCAGACCCAGCGGTCGGGCATGCGCGGCGATCAGGTCCGGAAGATCCTCCAGGACGGCGTGGCGACTTGCCCGGAGCAGACCGACCGTCGTGGCCGCACCGTTCGAGAGAGGCTTCACACGGCATCCTGTCCTGATTCGAGACCCGCGTCTCCAACGGTCGATCACGACGACGTCGGTCGACTCGCTCCGCTCCGGCAACATCCGAAGGTAACAGAAACGGCCTCCGGGACTGTCACGGAGCCCACACCCGGCTCGGTCGGGTGGCCCGGCCGGCGCTTGCCCGTACAGCACCCGACATGTCGAGTCGACCGGTAGGTCCCGAAGGCGATTCCTGTCGCAGGGGTCCTGCCGTATGTCAGCGCGCGGGGCCGCCCGCGTCGTTGCGGGAACCGGGTCGGCCCTGGAGAGCGGCGATCCGCGTAGCGCTGCTGCTGAGGCAACTCGCGACGTCGCGCAGGTGGGACCTGCTGTACGAGTCCGTCGACCAACCGAGGTCGTCCATGCCCTTGACGGCCAGGAGCAACTGCTCCGCCGCCGCGGCCAATCGCTTCGCCAGGGCGGCCATGTCCCCCGCGTCTTGCTCCATCGCCTGCCTCCGATCGTCGACCGGGTCCACGGCCCGGGGGTCCGTCTCGCGGGCTCCGCCGGGTTCGGGATGCGGGTCGACGCTCATGACGAGGACCCCGGTGCCGTGGCACCGGGGTCCGGGTTGGGGTTTGTCTCACCATCCACCGGCTTGCCGAGCCCGGTGTCGTATCCGCACGGCTGCCGCACGCGGCAGGGGGGTGTGCGGGGATCGCTGATGCGTGACCGAAGACCACCTTCCGTTCGGATGGACCGCGGTGCCCGTTCGGCGGAAGTCACCGCCTGCGGGCGACCCGATGGCGCCTGGACCCTTCCCTTTCTCCTCTGACCGACAACTGCACTGCGATCTACTGCGATTGCCTGCCTCTGCCTGCTCCCGTCGTCGGCCGAAACCCCTACTACCGCTCGGTCCCGACCTGCCGACGGGTCCTGCTTCCTTCGGCCGTCGGAGCCCTTCGCACACACCGGCCCCGACGATCCCTCAACCAACTTGTGCCGCTGCACGGGCAGTTCGTCATCTGCCACGTCCGTTTGACGTTTCCTTCGATTCCGACACAGAGAACGTTAGCTACGTTGTATGCGAATGTCTACCATGAACATGACAGATTTTCTGAAGCCATCGGTGCCTGTCTTGGGTTCACATTCGTCCGGGTTCACGTTGGTCCGGGTTCACGTTGGTCAAAGTCGACAGGGAAACGCGTCGAGGGGCCCTGGCGCCGTTACGGCACCAGGGCCCCGAAAGAAATCCACACCATCCACCGACACCGACGTGTCGGTCTACCTGTTCCGCACCCGCCTCACGTGGCGGGGCTGCGGGGATCGCAATTGCGTGACCGCGGACCACCTTTCGTACCGGTGTCTCAACGGATCCCGCTCGGCCGAACAACCTCACCGCACCGAGCGGGCGATCCGGATGGCGTTCACTCCTTCCTTCCTACCTCGTGCAACGTGTAATGCCACCGCGGGTACAACCGAACTGCAGGTACTGCCGGGTTACTGCTCGTCCCGCACGGCGGCCCGGTGGGCCGCCCTCAGTTTCTCCTCGGCCCGACAACCAGCCTCCGGAACCCTTCACCGAACAACACACGGCCCCGGGACTCTGCTGTCGAACCCTCAACAACGCGCGCCAGTTCGTCTCTGTCGCGCCTCACTGATTCGCTTGGCTACGAGAGAAAACATACCCACCGACTTCCACGATGTCTACTCCCGCCGCGATAGATTTTCGAGCTTCATCGGAGGTGGAAACCCTCTCCCGTCGCGAGCGGACGACGCGCCACAGCGCGGGGCCGGCGAACGAGTTGAGCATCGGCGGCATCTCCACGATCACGTCCTCCGTGAGCAGCCGCTCGAGACCCTCGACATCGGCCCGCACAAACGCCTTCATGTCGGATGGTCGTCAACCACGAGGGTGCGTGGGCGGCTCGGTGCGGCGGACCGGCGCAGTGCGAGAACGGGGCGTCGAAGCAACCCCCCGTCGCCCGATTCCAGGTGCTGAAACCGTCGTGAAACCAGGCTGAATGCGTCCTGCCGCAACCTCTGCGGCATGACGACAACGACATCGCCCTCGCCCGCCATCGCGGCCGAGGGCCTGCGCAAGGCATACGGGGGCAGGACGGTCCTCGACGGCATCGACCTGGCCGTGCCGACCGGCACCGTCTTCTCCCTGCTCGGCCCGAACGGCGCCGGCAAGACCACCGCGGTCAAGATCCTCTCCACGCTCATCCGGGCCGACGGCGGACAGGCCCAGGTCGCGGGTCACGACGTCGCCGCCTCACCCGACGGAGTCCGCGCCGCGATCGGCGTCACCGGGCAGTTCTCCGCCGTCGACGGGCTGATCACCGGCGAGGAGAACATGCTCCTCATGGCCGACCTGCACCACCTCCCCAAGCGCGAGGGCCGCCGCAGCACCGCCGAGTTGCTGGCGCGCCTCGACCTCACCGAGGCCGCGAAGAAGCCCGCCTCGACCTACTCCGGCGGCATGAAGCGCCGCCTGGACATCGCCATGACCCTGGTCGGCAACCCGCGGATCATCTTCCTCGACGAGCCCACCACCGGCCTGGACCCGCGCAGCCGCCACAACATGTGG